>NZ_JAJCHF010000011.1:0-69327 GCF_020554365.1 Streptococcus sp. 210928-DFI.4.42 | reverse complement strand
ACGACGAAATCGAATTCTAACGAATTACCGATTTCTGTCCCACTCTCTTTTTTATTGTCATTTTTTCCAAAAAGGGGATGTCTGATCAAGCATTAATAATCCAGAGCATCTGAATGACCTTTTCCGTTTCCTACGAAATAACCAGTCTTGGCATTGATACTAAAGAGATAGGTTCCATCTGGTTTGAAGAGGTTGTAATAGCCATTACCGTTAATGATATTGACACGCTCTAAAATGTATTGATTGCCAGTGATATGTCCACGTTTACGAGCAATATTCAATACTTTTTCAAGGATCCCATCACCAAATACCCAAGCTGGGTTATTGACATCATTGATAGCTGCTTGGTTATATGGCACACGGCTCAGATTCCGCTGAAGTGGGACACCATCGCTTGGAAGACCGTATCCTGAATAACCTGGACTTGCCGTTCCTGCACCACCTGTAGCAGCACTGACAGCTGGGGCCGTAGGCGTTGTTGCTTGAGCTGGGGCTGGAGTTGCATTAGAAGTATCTGTACCTCCTGTTCCAGTCACTGGTGCCGGTGTCGCAACTTGTTGTGAACGTCCTTGCGCAACCGCCTCATTCAATAAGCTATCTAATTTTTCATTGCCTGTCTTTGTTTCTGCAAAGGTCGCATCACTTTTCGCTTTAGCAGTTGCATCAAGAACCCCATCTTTGATGACTGGAGAACTAAATTGAGAATTCACTTTTTGAATAGCAGAAACTTGCTTCACAAGGTCTTCATATTTTGTTTTAGCCGCATTATAATCACTGCTTCCTTCTAATTTGTCCAGCAGTTTCTTCAGATTTTCCAAGTCTCCGAATTTATCATTTTTAAGAGCACTTTTTGATTCATCTACAAAAAAGGCATCGTAGGCTTTGGTAAACTCTTCTAGTTTTTGAGCCTGTGTTTCACTGCTACTTGATTTAGAAGTAGAAGATGACTTGCTAGATGAAGACGATACAACTGTTGTACCACCAGATTTTCCACGACTGTGCATCCAGTTATAGGTTACAAAAATAGCCGAACCGACAATCGCTAAACCTAATGCAGAGTATAGAACTGCTTTGATTCGTTTACCCGCATTGCTTGGTATTTCCTCAGGAAGGTCCTCTGCTTCTACAACTGGTTCAGTTGGTGTGGGTCCAAATTTAATCTTAGCAGGTAATTCTGTTGAGATAGCATCCATTTCAGGCCTTTGTTCCAAGACTGTTTCCGTTACTTCCGGTGCCGCCACTGCTTCAGCTACTTCAGCAACTGTTTCTGAAGCTGCTAACTCTTCAGCTTTAGCCAATTCTTCTTTGGCCAAAATTTTTGTATCGTATTTTTCAGCTTCAATTTCTGCTCGGTGTTGTTTGATGTATTTGTCTAAGACATTATCACCTTCAGTTACACCTGCTTCGATTTCTTCTGCCTTTCGATTGGCCTGCCCAATCGTCATCTCTTTAGCATCTTCAAACTCTAAAATTGATTCTGTTTCTTGCTCTAATGGCTTTTTATCCTTCTCTGTCATAAAAATCCTTTCTATGCCTTAATCTGCCGTTTTACTCGTTCCCCAAAATATTGGTAGAGATCAACTTTTAGGGTTCCGTTATAAAGTTTTCGTTTTTTATCTGCTTTACTACCGAATTTAGATTCAAAACCTTCATCACTGGTTAAGATAAATTTACTCCAGGTTTTGAGAGGTGCAAATACGTGCCCCATTTCAGTATACAATTTCGTCACACCCTCATCATCGGATAAGCGTTCTCCATATGGAGGGTTGGAGATAATCACCCCGTTGATCTTATCTGAGTGAAGATCTTGGACTCGCATCTGTTTGAAAGTAATGTCACTGCTAACGCCCGCTTTCTGGGCATTTTCTTTGGCAATCTCAACCATCCGTGCATCGATATCGGTTCCCATAATATCCAATTCGATCTCGCGATTGATTTTTCTGCTTGCTTCTTGACGGACTTCATGAATCAAGCGATCATCCATCCAGTTCCATTCTTCAAAAGAAAAGGTCCGACGTAAACCAGGTGCCATATTTCTCGCAATCATCGCTGCCTCAATACAAAACGTTCCAGAACCACATGTCGGGTCAATCAAGGGTTTATCTGGATACCAGTTTGACAGCAGAAGAATTGCTGCTGCCATATTTTCCTTAATAGGGGCTCCCCCTTTTTCAGTCCGATAACCACGTTTGAAGAGGCTACTACCAGTGGTGTCAATCAAGACAGTGGCTTGGTCTTTAAGGATCGATACTTCGATCTTGAACTCTGCCCCATTTTCCATGAGAGGAACACCTTCTGGTCGGGCATAGTGTTTTTGTAACTTTTTAACCACTGCTTTTTTCGAAATGGCCTGAACGCTAGGTTCATTATGGAGTTTTGATTTGACACATTTAGCCTTAGAAATAGGAAAACGTGCTCCTAAAGGCAAATAATTTTCCCAATCCAAAGCAAAGACACCTTGAAAGAGTTCTTCAAAGGTTTTGGCTGGAAAAGTCCCAACCACAATTTTTACTCGATCAGCCGAGCGCAACCAGAGATTGGTCTCTATGATTGCTCGACGGTCTCCTTGAAATCGAACCCGTCCATTTTCAACCTGGCAATCGTAACCGAGATCGCGTAGTTCTCGACCAACAACAGCCTCTATGCCAGCAGCGGCCGTTGCAATCAATTCAAATTGTTTTTTCATCTTATTCCTATCACTTTAAAAAAGGAGGTTGAGATCTCTCTCCACCTCATCAACCTATATGCAATTTTCTATAAGCCATGTTTTGTTCCAGAAATGACTAGGTACCATTTCCTTCGATAATCATCTGTCTACTGTTTCCAGTCAGAATGCTATGTTCGTTTCCACGCATTCCATGCCCCGACCAAAGTTTGGGTTGCTAGCTTGAGGGGTTTACCGCGTTCCACTTTTTAGGTTTCCCTAAAAACTACGTCACTGTGGCACTTTCAGAGTTACTAGAGCTTATCCTTAGACTTAGCTCCTTCACTCGCCGTAACTTGAATACCAAGTCCCTAGGCTTATGGATTCACCTAGCACAAACACTACAGGCATCACAGCCTGTGCTAGCATGGACTTTCCTCATGAGAGGATTCTCTCACGCGATTATCCAAAAATTGCACAATCTATGGGATTACTAATCGCGATCTACGATCTGTTTCCCAAAAACTTCTTTTTCCAAACGATTGAGACGTTTGAGAATATCAAAGTTCGTCGCTGTTGTCACTTGCGGGAATTCTTGCGTAGCAGTGCTAGCAATCGGAGATGTTTGTGGTGTTTCCTGTGCTTTTTGGGCAAGTTCTTCACGAAGGCGGGCGTTTTCTTCACGCAATTCCTTCACCAAAGCAGCATAGGTTTCATAGTCTTTTATGACATCATCCAAAAATTCATTTACTTCATCTTTATTATAACCACGAACTTCTCGTTTGAAATCTTGATCAAAAATATCTTTCGCAGTAAAAATAATACTCGCCATTACTCTCTCCAATCTAGTTCATCATCTCAATTATATAAAAAAATGGTAAGAAAAATCAAGGTATAACACTTAGTTTTCGTAAAAATTTTCAGCAAGTTCATTTAAGTCATCAAAACTTAATTGTTTGACATAAAATGGTTCTTTTTCTACCATCATTTTGTAAAGATATTTTAAATTGGTTTCATTTTCTGGATCATAAAAAACATAAGCTCCATCCGCGTTATCTATCAAAAACTGATTGTATTCTTTTAGTTGACCCGGATTGCTATAGTGTGGATAGGCATATTTCACGAAATCCACCTGTTTGAAGCGTGCTAATAATTCCTGATTGCTTTCATTCCAATTTTCGCCAACATTCTCAAATAGGAAGATCGTCGCCATTTGAAAATCGTAATCTTTTTTTAATGCAAAGGCGACCTCTAGTACCCAAGCCTCAAATCCCAAATTACCAGAAAAGACCAGCCATTTCACTCCTTCTTCAAATAGACGACGAAGATCTCTTTCAATGGCTTTTTTGATAATGGTCAGTCGAGGGTCTTTATTGGAAAAGACTCCCACATCAAAACTCTTATAACCTGCAACAAGTATGGTATTCATTTTTTCCTCATTATTCTAATTTATGATATAATAGAGTGATGTAATTGTACCAATAAGGAGAACTATGGTCAACTATCCACATAAAGTAGCCAAAAAAACCTTGGTCTCTACACAAAGGAAACATCCAGTCGACTTTGCGAATCGTGGGATGACATTTGAAAAAATGATCAATGAAAGCAATCAATACTATCTTTCTCGAGGTCTAGCAGTCATCCATAAAAAACCAACACCGATTCAAATCGTGAAAGTGGATTATCCACGTCGCAGTCGGGCAAAGATTGTTGAAGCCTATTTCAGGCAAGCCTCAACGACGGACTATTCTGGAGTATACAAGGGACGCTATATCGATTTTGAAGCGAAGGAAACACAGCAAAAGCAATCCATGCCGATGAAAAATTTTCATCAACATCAAATCGATCATATGGAGGCAGTTGTTCAGCAAGGCGGTATCTGTTTCGTTCTCTTGCATTTTGCAAAGTTGAGTGAAACCTACTTACTTCCTGCTCCTGCATTAATTCACTATTACAACATCGATCATGGTAGTAAATCCATGCCCCTCTCCTATATTCAGGAGCACGGCTTTCTAGTAGATAAGAATCGTCTTCCAAGCGTTCCTTATCTTGATATTATCGAACAGAAACTTCTAGGCGGTATTTAAATGAATAAACAAACAGTCATTCAATGGTTGAAATATGTTGCCATCGCAGCCATTTCATTTTTCTTACTTTTATTTGTCCTCGGTGGACTGATATTTAGTTACTATGCTATGAAAGCACCAACCTTGTCTGAAAAAGATTTGGTTGCAACAACATCTAGTAAGATCTATGACAACCAAAATAACTTGATCGCGGATTTGGGAGCTGAGAAACGAATCAATGTCACAGCCAATGAAATCCCTACTGATTTGGTCAATGCTATCGTTGCGATTGAAGACCACCGTTTCTTCAATCACCGTGGGGTCGACATCATTCGGATCGGCGGTTCCTTCCTTCACAACTTACGAGGAGGAAGTCAAGGTGGGTCAACCTTGACGCAACAATTGATCAAGTTAACCTATTTCTCCACTTCAGCCTCTGACCGTACCCTCTCTCGTAAGATCCAAGAAGCTTGGTTAGCAACCCAACTAGAAAAGAAAGCAACCAAACAAGAAATCTTGACCTATTACGTCAATAAAGTATTTATGGCGAATGGGAACTACGGAATGCAGACAGCTGCGAAAAGTTATTACGGAAAAGATCTAAAAGATCTTTCGCTCCCTCAATTGGCACTCCTTGCGGGGATGCCCCAAGCACCAAACCAATACGATCCATACTCCCATCCTGAAGCAGCGCAACAGCGCCGAAACTTAGTATTAAAAGAAATGCTCGATATGAAGACCATTTCTAACAAACAATACGAAGCAGCGGTCAATACACCTGTTACAGATGGTCTGCAAAGTCTCAGTTCTTCAAGCAGTTACCCAGCCTATATGGATAATTACCTAAAAGAAGTGATCGAGCAAGTCGAAGAAGAAACGGGCTACAATTTGTTGACAACCGGAATGGATGTCTATACAAACGTGGATACAGAAGCTCAAAAGAAACTATGGGATATCTACAATACAGATGAATATGTCAATTACCCGGATGATGAAATGCAAGTAGCTTCTACCGTTATTGATGTCAATACTGGTAAAGTCATTGCTCAGCTGGGTTCTCGTCACCAATCCAGCAATGTTTCCTTTGGTACAAACCAAGCGGTTGAAACGAACCGTGACTGGGGTTCAACAATGAAACCAATCACAGATTACGCACCAGCTCTTGAACATGAGGAATATACCTCTACAGCAGCTACTACAACAGATGCGCCATACAACTTCCCTCATTCATCAACGCCTGTCTACAACTGGGACCGTTCATACTATGGTAGCATGTCCATTACCTACGCAATTCAACAATCTCGTAACGTGCCTGCGGTGAAGGCCCTGGAAAAAGTTGGTCTTAAACAAGCTAAGAAATTCCTCAATGGATTAGGGATCGATTACCCAGAAATGGTTTACGCCAACGCTATCTCGAGTAACACTAGCGATTCTAGCAACAAATACGGAGCCAGCAGTGAGAAAATGGCAGCTGCCTATGCTGCTTTTGCCAATGGCGGTACCTATTACAAACCATCCTATGTTAGTCGGGTTGTCTTTAGTGATGGCACAACCAAGGAATTTGAGTCCGAAGGAACTCGTGCAATGAAAGCAACAACTGCCTACATGATGACAGATATGATGAAGACAGTTCTCTTGTCTGGTACCGGTACAAATGCTGCCATTTCGGGAATCTACCAAGCTGGTAAGACAGGTACATCAAACTATGCTGATAACGAAATCGGTAAATTGACAAAAAATGCTTATTCAAATATTGTAACACCGGATGAATTGTTTGTAGGCTACACTCCTGAATATGCCATGGCAGTATGGACAGGTTATTCCAATCGCTTTACACCAGTATTGGATAATGGAATACAGGTCGCAACGGATGTCTACCGTCAAATGATGCTCTATCTTGCTAATAATAATAACTCTGGTCATACGGATTGGACGCAACCAAGTGGACTGTATCGAAGTGGTTCTTATCTCTACTTAAACAATGGTAAGAACAACTACAATAACTACTACTATGAGCCAAGTTATTCCACTGATCAGTATTCGTATGAAGAACCATCGTCTAGCTCTTCGAACGAAGAAAATCAATCTAAACCATCTGAGCCTTCTTCGCAAGACTCTAACAATCATAACGAATAATAGAATGGAGAAGTCGGGCTTTTGCCCGGCTTTTTTTAAAACAATGGTTAAAAAACCAGAACGAATAAAATCTGATTTATTTAGTTAGACTTCCCAGCTTTTTTATTTTTGAGTATATAAAAAAAAGAGCCTTTCGGCTCTTTTCTGTATCATTATTTTGCCAAAGCTCCCATTGGATCCCACGGTGCTAGGACAATTGGTTCTGCTTCATAGGCTGCTAATTCGTCTGCTGTTAGGAATTCTTTACGAACCACGATTTGGTAGGTATATTCATCCATCCAAGCATCAGAAGCCACAAAGTAACCATCTGTACCGACCTTGTCTCCCCATGAATTTTCAACCTTCCATTTACGAGACTGACCTGCTTCGTCTAAATCAACCCCTGTCAAGACCATAGCATGTGTCATGAGACTTTCTGCATAGTCCAAGCGACCCGCCTTGTCTTGTGTCAAATGAATGTCCATGCCTGCTTCAAAATCGTAGACATCTGTTGCCAGGATTCCGGCTTTACGGTTGCTGACTTGGCCTACATCTGAACCAAACCAGACAGTTTCTCCTGCTTTCATTTGAGCAATGGCTAATTCTTTCAATCGATCCATTGGAACATTTAGGTAGCGGACTGGACGGCTACCAACCACATTGCCCAGCATATCTACGGTGTAAGATTTTCCATATGGCTTGTCTGTAGTTGGGGCATTGATAATAGAGACGTAATCGTCTAATTGAAGGTCTACATATTTTTTGTAGAAGCTTTGTGGAGTTAACCCACTTTCGCTATGGAATTGGTTGTCCTTATCACGGTATGAAAAGTCAAATTCACGCGGAGGCAATCCTAAAGACATAGCCAAGAAGTTAAAGATTTCTTGCAACAAGGCTTGTTTCTTGCTCGCAACTGCCTCACTATCTGCGCCTGAGTGAATCAAATCACGCAAGATTTGCGCATCTTGACGCAAGAGTTTATTGAGGTAGGTGTTCAATTCCCGGCTATTGCTTGAAGAAATCGATTCTGGATAAACTGATTTTGGAACCACTCCGTATTTCTCAAAGAGGGATACCACCATATCCCATTGACCGCCATCTTGTTGTGGAGTTTGTAGGAGAAAAGCCACCTTACGGCTGGTCAACTCTTGGTCCGCTGTAGCAATCACTTGCTCCAAAAACCAGTTTGATTTTTCATACTTATCCCAAAAGAAAGTATGTGCTTGAGACAATTCAAAATCCTCCAATTGGAAGCTTGAAATCATCTTGTGACGGAAGGTATTTAAAGCCGCAAACATCCAACAACGTCCAGATGCTTTTTGGTTTGTCACCTTATCCTTGGTCAAATCAAGTGAAAAAACTGGTGTATTTTCTACTGCACTCTTGCGCGTTTCAAGCGATGCATGGATCCCATTGTGGGTAACAGCATTTTCAAGAGCCGCATATTTCACATTTGCTTCATAATTAGCATAGAGCTGGTCTGTAAATTCTTTCGTTAATTCTGACATAGCAATCTCCTTTTTTCGTTATTTACTATTATAATCCTTTGAGCAGAATCTTCAAGTAAAAATCACCCTATAGAGAGGGATTCTGTATAGAATAGATGATTTTATCCCCACAATATCCTTTGCGTTGAATGGCATGAGGGATGGTTTCTACATACTGCATTCCTGCCTTTTCCATGACTTTCCCTGAAGCAGGATTTAAACTGACATAAGTGGCTTTGATTTCTTTAAATCCGACTTTGTTCAATAAGAATTCCAAAACAGCTATGACGGCTTCTGTCATGAATCCCTGCCCCCAGAATTTCTTGCCAAGGATATAACCTAGCTCGCATGATTGACTTTCCTGGTCTTGAGAAACCACACTAATATCTCCAATTACCTGATCCGGTAATGTTTTCAAACAGATCGCCCATTTATAAGTATCTGGTTTACGATACTGTTCGATCCATCTTTTGATCGATTCTCTGGTTCTCTCAGAAGATGCATGGGCATCCCAGGTGACATATTTCAGGGTTTCAGGATCAGAAGCCCAATTTTCAAACATCGCTGGTGCATCCTCCAAAACGAAAGGCCTCATGTATAAACGCTCTGTCTCTATGACAAGACTTCAAAGATGATTCATAGATTGTCTCCCTTCATTTTTTTTTATGCAACTTGAACTTTGCAAGTTGGTTATTTTAATCTAGAAGAAAAGGACGGATGAAACCGCCCTTCTTTTTGATGCTTTTCACAATATTGTCTGGTGAGACTACGAAATCGAACTCTACGAATTACCGATTTCTGTCTAGTATTAATAGAAAAATTCTATTTGTATCCACCTCATCCATGAGCTTTTCAATGATACATTGACGCAGTAGCTGGCTGATTTGAACGGAGCTCTTTGAGCACCTTTCAAATCTAGACAGCCTTGCGGGGGTGAGACTACGAAATCGAACTCTACGAGTTACCGATTTCTTCCTCGTTCTCCTATTTTAAGACTCGGGCTAAAAAGGTCCACTGGACCTTTTTACTCCCAAAAATGATCAAATACTGTGATTGGCAAGTGGCGTTTGTGTTGGCCTTTGTACCACCATTTTTCAATAGTGGCTTGAGCTTCTGGGCTCACTTGTTTGCCTTCTAGGTAATCATCGATTTCATTATAGGTGACACCCAGCGCTACTTCATCTGCTATTCCTGGTTTTTCTTCTTCCAAATCTGCTGTTGGGATTTTCTCATAAAGAGCAGGATCGGCTCCTAAAGCCTTAAGCAATTGTTTTCCTTGGCGTTTATTCAAACGGAAAAGGGGCAAAATATCTGCACCACCATCTCCAAATTTTGTGAAGAAACCAGTAATATTTTCTGCAGCATGATCCGTCCCAATCACCGCTCCGCTACGTGCTCCAGCTAGAGCATACTGAGCAATCATGCGACTGCGAGCCTTAATATTGCCTTTGTTAAAATCAGAAACCTCTGTTCCAGTCGCTTCTACTGCTCGTACCATTTCGTCAGCAGACTCCTTGATATTCACAACCAGGCTAACATCCGGCTGGATAAAGGCCAATGCTTTTTGTGCATCTGCTTCATCTGCCTGTACCCCATAAGGAAGACGAACGGCAATAAATTGATAGGAGGCATCTCCTGTTTCTGCGCGCATTTCTTCCATGGCCAATTGAGCTAATCGTCCAGCAAGAGTTGAATCTTGCCCTCCTGAGATCCCTAATACAAATGTTTTCAAGAAGGGATGTTTTTTTAGATATCTTTTTAAGAAATCAACCGAGCGGCGAATCTCTTCCTGAGGATCAATGCTAGGCTTGACACCCAATTGTTGGATAATCTCTTCTTGCAAACTCATTTTGCTTCTCCTTCTCCATTGGCCTTGTTACGCATTTCCTCGATCAGGTCCATCTTATCCTGCCAAATATCTTTGGCCAAGTCAACTGGGTAATGCTGTGGATTGAGGACGCGCTTGTATTCATCCCATAATTGATCGTAATTTTTACGAGCATATTCTTGAATTTCTGATAATGTTGGCAGTTGATAAACCAATTGACCCTCTTTAAAAATATCCACTAAAAGAGGAATCGCCTCAAAGTTTCGGACTGTTTTATTAATGTAGGTATAAGTTGGATGGAACATTTTAAGTTCTGTCAGATGTGAAACATCTACTCCATCATAAGTGATGTAGTCCCCTTCTGACTTACCTTTTTCACGGCTCGTAATCCGCCAGACTTGCTTTTTACCTGGAGTAGAAACTTTCTCTGCATTATTGGAAAGCTTAATGGTATTGATCATCTCTCCTGCTTCGTTTTCAACAGAGACAATTTTGTATACCGCTCCAAGCGCTGGTTGATCGTAAGCTGTAATTAACTTGGTTCCTACACCCCAAACATCAATTTTTGCTTTTTGCATTTTTAAGTTGAGGATGGTATTTTCATCCAAGTCATTAGAAGCGTAGATTTTAGCATTTGTAAACCCAGCCTCATCTAATTGCTGGCGAACCTTTTTAGAAATATAGGCAATATCTCCTGAGTCAATCCGGACGCCTAGGAAATTGATCTTATCTCCCATTTCACGCGCTACCTGAATAGCTGCTGGTACCCCAATACGAAGAGTATCATAGGTATCGACGAGGAAGACACAATCTTTATGGGTTTCCGCATAAGCCTTAAAGGCCTGGTAATCATTTCCATATACCTGTACAAGAGAATGGGCATGGGTTCCTAAAACCGGGATTCCAAAGAGTTTTCCTGCACGAACATTACTAGTCCCATTGGCACCTCCAATGACTGCTGCACGAGTTCCCCAAATGGCAGCATCCATTTCTTGCGCACGACGTGTTCCAAATTCCATCAAAGGTTCATCTTCAATGACTGAACGAATACGAGCAGCTTTTGTGGCTATCAAGGTCTGAAAGTTGACGATATTCAAAAGGGCTGTTTCCACCAATTGACACTGAGCTAGAGGGCCCTCTACCTGAACAATTGGTTCATTCGCAAAGACTAAGTCTCCTTCTTGAGCCGAGCGTACCGTCAATTCCAACTTGAGATCACGGAGATATTCCAAGAAGTCCCCATGATAACCAAGTGACTCTAAATAGGCAATATCGCTCTCAGAAAAACTCAAGTTTTCCAAGTATTTCACAATTCTCTCTAAGCCAGCAAATACTGCGTAGCCGTTTTTAAAAGGCTGTTGACGAAAATACACTTCAAATACGGCATGTTTATTGTGAATACCTTGATCAAAATAGACTTGCATCATGTTGATTTGGTATAAATCAGTATGCAAAGTTAAACTATCATCTGGATACATATGTATACCTCTTTTTTATTGATTTGTTCTATGAATTCCTACCATAAAATTAGTACCATTATAGCACATTTCAGCCCTATTGAATACTGAAAGGAAAGCATGAAAAAAATCTGAGACACAAACCTCAGATTTTTTAAGCATTAAAAGTTTTCTGTGATATATTTATAAACTTCTTGGCCAGCAATCGCACCGTCTCCGACTGCTGTCGTCACTTGACGCAAATCTTTTTGACGAACATCGCCAACCGCAAAAATACCTGGGACTGTGGTTCTCATATGATCATCCGTGACCACCCAGCCATTTTCATCTAAAATACCAAGTTCTGTCGCAAAATCACTGACAGGATCTAAACCGACATAGATAAAGACACCACCGAAGGCTTGCTCTCTAACCTCTCCTGTCTTCACATCTTTTAAAAGGACAGACGTTACTTTTTGTTCACCCTTAATTTCTTCAACAACCGTATTCCAAGCAAAGTGAATTTTATCATTGGCAAAGGCACGATCTTGAAGAACTTTTTGAGCACGCAATTGATCACGACGATGGGCAATGGTCACTGTTTTTGCAAACTGAGTCAAAAAGACAGCTTCTTCTACCGCAGAATCACCACCACCAACGACCAAGAGATCCTCATCTCTAAAGAAAGCTCCATCACAAACAGCACAGTAGGAAACCCCTCTACTATTTAGCTCCTCTTCACCAGGGACATTCAATGAACGGTGGTTAGACCCTGTTGCAATCACCACGGTTTTAGCTTCAAATTCCCCATCATCTGTGACAATCTTTTTGGTTGCTCCGTGGTCTTCGATGCGCTCTACCTGTCCAAACAAATGTTCCACACCAAGATTCTCTAAAGGCTCGAACATTTTTTCAGCCAAGTCTGGGCCACTAATATTCGCATAGCCAGGATAGTTTTCAATGTCAGACGTATTGTTCATTTGACCGCCTGGAATCCCTCTCTCAATTAATGCGACCTTTAAATTGCTTCGTGCTGCATAAAGGGCAGCAGTCATCCCTGCAGGACCTGCTCCAATAATCACTGTATCAAACATACTCAACCTCTTTCTGTTTTGTTGTAACCATTATAATTCTAACACGGTCTTTTTGCAATTATCGTGCTTGAAAGATAAACAAAATCCCTATGACCGCAAAGGTTAAAATAGGAATCGTCATGATATCAATTAAGAGGATATCATACAAATGGGCTTGTCGTTGCTTGGCTGTTTTATCTTTCTTCTTAAGGGCACGGTAGCCAATCCAAATACAAGAAGCGATCCCAACTAAAATCGTTGTCGTCACTAAACTTTGTAAATATAAGGACAATAATTTATTTAACATCACGACTCCAAATATTTTTACATTTTCAGAAAACAAACCCAGCTAGCATCGCCAGCTGAGTCTTACCTCTCCTCTATTATATCAAACATAGGTCCGTTTGTAACTAGCAAAGAATTCTTTTGTCCGTTCTTCTTTTGGATGTTGCATGATTTCCTCTGGTGTTCCAGATTCAATAATCCGTCCTTTATCCAAAAATAGGACCTTATCTGCTACTTGCGCTACAAAAGACATATCATGGCTGACCAGTACCATGGTTTGTCCTGATTTTGCTGCATTGGCAATGGATTTTTCAACTTCTCCAACCAATTCTGGATCCAAGGCCGAAGTCGGTTCATCCAGCAAAAGAACCTCTGGTTTCATGGCCAAGGCACGGGCCAAAGCCACCCGTTGTTTTTGTCCACCTGAGAGGTGACGAGGATAGTGATTTTCACGATCCGATAAGCCGACTTTTGCCAGTTCTTCTCGAGCAATTTTCGTTGCTTCTTGGTCGGATAAGCCCTTCACAACAATGAGCCCTTCTTTCACATTTTCAAGAGCTGTTTTTCTACCAAACAAATTAAACTGTTGGAACACCATGGCCAATTTTCTTCTTAAGGTCAAGATTTGATCTTGGGTAATGTGCTCAAAATCAACCTCGAAATCATCAATCTTAATTCTACCACTGTCTGGAGCTTCCAAATAGTTTAAACTGCGTAAGAAGGTTGATTTACCAGCTCCCGAAGACCCGATTAAGGCCACGACTTCCCCTTTTTGAATTTCCAAACTGAGATTATTTAAAACCTTTTGACCTGAAAATGTCTTTGATAATTCTGAAATATAAATCATTAGATCCGGACCTCCTGATCTGGTAAATCAATTGCTACGGGAGTCTCAATATCCAGTCGACGTTCAATGTGACGGCCTAGTATTTCAATGAGAATGTTCACAATCCAGTAAACAATCGATACCGTGATAAAGCGTTCAAAGTACTTCAAATCGCTCCCCCCAATAATCCGTGCTTGGGCAAAAATTTCAACTACACTGGCACTAAAGGCTAGCGAGGTCCCCTTGGTCAAGCCAATGAGAGAGTTGATTAAAGTAGGAGTTGCAACGACTGCTGCATTGGGAATAATAATCCGGCGATAAACTTGACGGTTGGTCATTCCAAGACTACGCGCTGCCTCAATTTCACCAGGATCCACTGATAAAATGGCTGCCCGGATGGTCTCACTCGCATAAGCCGCCTCATTAAAGGCAAGAGCCACAATTGCAAATAACTCAGCTGGAATGGCATTAATATTAAAAGCTGTTCCATAAGACTGATTGATCGCTTTTAAAATAAGAGGAATCCCATAATAGGTCAACATCAACTGAACCAACAAAGGAGTCCCCCGTAAAAAACTGACAAAAACAGCTTGAATCGGGTAAAGAATTCGTACACGATTAATTTTGACCAAAGCAAAAATCATGGCAAAAATAATTCCAAAAAATGCGCCTCCTAGGGCTAATAAAATCGTCACAGGCAATTTTCCTATGACAGCCGGAAATGCATCCAATACGGCTCTCAAACTAAACAGCTTGCTATCTGGAACGTGTTTTAAAAAGTCAGCATACCAGTTGGCAGCTAAAAGATTAGTTGTAAACATTTTTGTTACTTCCTTTCTCGAACATAAACATTCTATCACATTCACTATCGGAATTCCAAAAATTGCTACAGAAATAGAAAAATGATAGACTACTCAAATTTAGTCTATCATAATTTTAGACAAGTTCCTAATAGTTTTTCTTTATGGAGTTCATAAAGAAAATCTATGTTTTCTTCTGAACATGTGAAAGAAGGGGTTAGAAAGTTTGACGTTTGGCCTTTCGTTCCGCCCGACCACGCGCACGGTTTTCAGCTCGCTTAGCTTTTCTCCTCTTTTCATCAACTGCCCATTTGATTTTTTTCTTGTAGCCTGGTTTGATTTTTTTCTTTTTCTTCTTCACCAGACCAATCATTTCGATATCGAGTTTCTCTTGCTTTTTCTCACGATTGGCCCGTCTATCCCGATCATAAGTATCTTCAATAACCCCATTTTTCAACACTTTCGGTACGAAACGAATTCCCATTTTTTCTAGTTCACGGATATCTGAATCATCACTCGGTTGATAAAGAGTAATAGCGACACCTGGTAGACCATTGCGCCCTGTCCGACCGACACGGTGGACAAAGAAAGAAAGATCTTGTGGAATAGCATCGTTGATGACATGACTCACCCCTTCGATATCAATTCCACGAGCCGCTAAATCTGTGGCCACAATATACTCAAAATCAAGATTTTTAACCTGATTCATGATCCGTTTCCGTTCACGTGGTGGGATATCTCCGTGAATCTTTGCCACTTTCAATCCCTGAGCCACCAAATAGGCATGGAGATCATCTGCTCTCGTTTTGGTATTAACGAAAATCATGGCCAAATAAGGTTGCAAGGTCTTGGTCAATTGGTAAATTTGCTCATTTTTATCCCGACCCTTGGTGGAAACCAGCCAATTATCGATGGTATCTGAAATCACCGTCTTAGTCTTAATTTGCTCCATGACTGGGTTTGAGAGATATTTTTTCAAGAAAGGCTGCAATTTTTGCGGAATGGTGGCTGAAAAAACTAAAAATTGCAGTTGTTGCGGAAGACTTGAAGCAATCTTATCCACAGTAGACAAGAATCCCATGTCCAGTGTCATATCTGCCTCATCCACCACAAAAGTATGGGCCTTATGAATAGCCAGATCACCCGATGCAACCAGATCATAAATCCGGCCTGGAGTTCCAATCACGATATGTGGTTGTTTGACCTGCAGTTTTTCAATCTGACGGCTTTTATCCGTTCCTCCAACATAATTTACAATCCGAATCTCTTTTTCAGAATGACTAGCGATTTGACGAGCAGCTTGGTAAATTTGCGTCGCCAACTCCCGACTAGGAGCCGTGATGACCGCTTCTACTTGCTCACTGTCTTCATTTAAGGTTTGAAAAATCGGCAAGAGGAAAGTATGGGTTTTCCCAGAACCTGTCTTTGACTCTCCTACCAAATCATTTCCAGCTAGGACAATCGGAATTAGTTTTTCCTGTACTTCGGTTGCTTCTCTAAAATTGATTTCTTTCAGTGCCTCTTGAATATAGGGCTTAAAATTAAACTCTGTAAATTTCATTTTCTCAGTTCCTTTCATGATCTCTATTATTATATCAGAAAAGCTGTCTTCTTGCCTCTCTTATGGGTCATTTTTCCTAACCAGCGAAGTCTCTCTGAGTCAGCAAAAAAACGATGGGCAAGCCCACCGTCGTTTTATAGGTAGAGAAGGACTAGAGTCACGACACTTGTCACCAAGGCAATGCTCCACATAAAGGCATCCACTTTCCATTCTGACCAGTTTTGCCCATTGCCAGAAAGGCCACCCAGTTCTAAATGATGGTGGAAAGGAGTCATTCGGAAAATCCGACGTCCTTCCCCGTAACGTTTCTTGGTCCATTTGAAATAGGTCACTTGTAGCATCACTGAACCTGTTTCAATGACATAGACCAGACCAATCAAGAGCAGCGTCCACTCGACATGCAAAGCCATTGACAAGGCTGCAAGCATCCCTCCAAGAGCTAGACTACCGACATCTCCCATAAAGATTTTAGCCGGCTTGTGGTTGAAGACAAAGAATCCTAGCAAGGCCCCAATCATACTCAAGGTGACAAAGAGAATGTCCCATTTCCCTTGCATATAGGCAATAAAGGAATAGGCACTCAGGCTAATGGCAACGGAGATGCTGGCTAATCCATCGATCCCATCTGTCAAATTGACAGCATTTGAGAAACCAACCAACCAAAATAAAGCAAAGAGAATGTAGAAATGGCCCAAGTAAAGTTCATATCCGAAAACATTCAAAAGGCTTCCTGCACCGTGGCGTTCAGAAAAAATATAGAAGATGATTCCACCAACAAGTTGAAGGGCCAATTTTTGTTTTGGGTTAAGACCTTCATTAATCTTACGAAAAACTTTTAAAAAGTCATCCAAAAATCCAACAATTCCATAAAGAATCAAGATAAATAGAATCAGTTGAACAGGGCGCGTGAAATTTCCAGTCAATACGGTAACGACAAAACTAACTAGAACGGCTGTAATGAGAAATACAACTCCACCCATTGTCGGAGTGCCAGCTTTCGCTTTGTGTTGTTTCACATCTTCGTGCATTTGTTGCCCAGAAATATGAGCACGATGGTAAAATCGAATAAAGGCTGGAATAGCAGCCACTGTTAATAGAAACGATACAAGGATCGTAGCAATATACATCTTAGTCTCCTAATGTTAACGTAATCTTTTTAGTTTTATTGAGTGAGGTGTTCATTTTGACACTTTGTTTAGTTACTTTCTTTCCACTACCTTTATAGGTAATCTCAATTCCAGTCCATTCTCCAAAGATGTCTGCATTTTTCTTGGTCCAACCATACATATCTGGAACCGCATCAAAGTCTTCTGTCAATAACAATACTTGTTGATTGGCTTTGACTTTAGAGCCAACATCCACAGACATCTTGCGGATATTTTTCCCAGTTCCTAGGACAATTGGTTGCACCAAATTGCGACGCAATTCCTCTGAATAAGCACCTGGGCTCAGATTTTGTTTCAGATTCAACTCCTTAGAGAGAGTTTCTACTGAAGGAATTTTGTAGGTCGTTTCTTTGGTCACATCATCCAACGTTGGTGCCTCTGATGTCAAATGCAATTCGTCTTTTAAAGCAACTGCATCTTCCAAAATAGGATTGACCAGTTCTTCCCAGCTGGTGGCTGAGAATTTCACTTCTGGTTGTTGGACCGTCACATACATGATGAATTCAGGATCTTCTGCAGGTGTCATGGCTACAACCGAGTTGATATAATCATTTTCTCCTTGCAAGTATCCTTGATCTGTCGCCATTTGGGCAGTCCCTGATTTCACCGCAACGATTTGACCGGGTACCTGAATGATGGGTCCATCACTGTACAAGGTTCCATACTCTGGATCTGTTCCGACGGTGATCATATAGTTCCGTGTCTGTTGCGCAGCTGATCCTGAAACTGGTTTTCCAACAACTTCTTTTTTTGATTTGCGGGCTGTGTCTGATTTTTTATCGTAAATGGCACTAATAAACTTCGGCTCTAACATTTGCCCATCATTAGCGATGGCACTAAAGGCCCGTAACATTTGAGTTTGACTGACGGAAATCCCTTGACCAAAGGCAGACATAGCTTGAGTAACATAGTTATCACCCGGAAGGCTTCCAAAACTCTCATCGCCCATGCCAAAACGGGTAGGGAGACCAAATTTGAAGCGGTGGAGGTAATTCATCCAGACGTTATTTCCCATCTTCTGCTCTAGCTTGGTCATCCCAATATTACTAGAATAGGCAAAGCCCTGTGCGATATTCATATAGCGACCTTCAGCCAGCCCCATATTGACATCCCAGTCACGGATCGTCGCATCTTTTACTTGTAGTTCGTTACTGTAGTATACTTCATTATAGGCTGGGAAAGTTCCATGATCAATCGCCGAAGCTAATAACATGACCTTCATCGTTGAACCCGGTTCATATTGATCTTGATAAAGGATGGTATTCCAGGTTTTCAAGTTTTTCAGATCCAGCCCTTGTTTGGTATCCGCATTATAGGAAGGACGTTGCGTTGTCGCAAGGATTTCTCCAGTTTTTGCACTCACAAGAGTCGCACTAACATACTTTCCTTTTACTTTTTCTTGGAAAACATCCATACGTGTCTCAAGGTAGGTCTGCAATTCTGCTGAAATAGTCGTATAAACATCTTTTCCATCTTCTGTTTTGACAGAAACCTTATCTGAACCAGGAACGATATTGCCGTTTCGGTCTTTGTCATAGGTGATGACTCCATTTTGACCAGCGAGAATTCGATCGAGGGATTTCTCCATTCCTGATTGCCCCTTCAAGGTTTTATTCCCCTCTTTATCTTCTTGAAGAGAGGCCTGCCCTATAAATTGAGAGGCAAAAACTCCATTTTTATAGCTTCGATTTGGACTAGTTGTAAAGGCAACCCCTTCAATCTTCGCTGCTTCCATGGCCTCACGGATAGCTGTCATATTACTATAAGTAATGCCGTTTCCGTTCGATCCAAAAGAAACTTGTTTCAATTTCTTTTGCGACAACTGTTGAATGACGTAATCCTCATCCATCCCTAAGTACTGCTTAAAGATTTCTGCTACTTTTTTAAATTGGCTCTCTTCTACATAGAGGATTTTTCCGGTTGCTGATTTGTACTTTTTATCAATAACAGCATAAACGTTATAGGTCGTCGCATCTTCAGCAATTACTGCTCCATTTCGGTCATAGATCGTTCCACGTTTTGCAGGAACAATAACCGTCTCCTCATGGACTTTTTTTGCTTGATCCGATAAGGTCACACCGAATTTTTTGTCAGTCCCAATAATCATTGCAAAATTAATCAGAAAGAGAAAAAAGAGGAAAATCGCCAGTACACTGAGATTTTTCCCAACTTGTTTTCGATTCTGATCCGGCAAGCGACGTTTCTTTATCGAATACCTGATTAAAAATTTTTTAAATTTATTCATCACTACTTGCACTCACTGTTTTTCGATTTTCTTTTTGCAGCTTCATTCCTTGGGAGCTAGCCAACTGTGATAAGCGGTCATAACGTGTTAATTCATTGACCTCTTGACGAACATCTGCCAATTCCGTCTTTTTGGCTTCTAGTTCCGTATTCAAATCAGTCAACTCACTCTGTACTTGTAAAATTCGTGTCTGCATAAAGACGATACTAATGGCTAAAATCACAGCTGTTAAGACAATCGACCCATAAAAAGCCTTTTCTACTCTAGAGAAACGGCGAAAGCGATCTTGCAATACCTGTGTTCTTGTTCTCTCATCTCTTGCTGCCATATCAATTCCTCTTACTTGTGTATTTTTCGAGCAACCCGTAGTTTTGCTGAATGGGATCGATTATTATCCTCAAGCTCTTCATCACTTGGCAAAATAGGTTTCCGGTTGACCAACTCCATCTTTGGTTTCAAATCATCTGGAATAAAGGGAAGTCCCTTTGGAACCTCAACCGTCGAAGCTTCTTTAAACAATTGTTTGGTCAATCGATCCTCTAACGAATGAAAGGTAATCACAGAAATACGACCATCGAGGGCCAACAAATCCATGGCTTGCTGAATTGATTCATCTGCAGCTCCCAGTTCATCATTGACTTCGATACGAATGGCTTGGAAAATCTGTTTAGCAGGATGGCCCTTTTTCTTGAGCTCCTTAGCTGGTTTAGCAGATTTAATAATCTCTGCTAATTCAGTCGTCGTTTCAATCGGTTTAATTGCTCGTGCTTGCTCAATTTTCCGCGCAATTTGCTTGGAAAATTTGTCCTCTCCATATTTGAAAAAAATACGGACTAGATCATGGTAATCGTAGCTATTTACGACCTCATAGGCTGTCAAGGAAGCTTCTTGATTCATCCGCATGTCCAGTGGCGCATCTTTCTTGTAAGAAAATCCGCGTTCCCGTTCATCTAACTGAGGACTAGACACACCTAGGTCATAACAGATTCCATCAATTTCAGTCACACCCAATTCGTTTAGACGTTCCTTCAAATGACGAAAGTTATCCTTAATGAAGGTCACCATGCCTTTCTCGATGAAAGGTGCCAATCGAATCTTAGCATTCTCAATCGCATGCTGATCTTGGTCGAAGGCATAAAGATGGCCCGATTCATTTAATTTTGTTAACAAATATTCGCTGTGGCCTGCCCCACCCAATGTGGCGTCTACATAGATCCCATCTGGCTTAACATCCAGCATATCGATCGTTTCATGAAGCAAAACCGTTACATGATGAAATTCTTTACTCATATCTTTACTATTTTACCACAAATGGGACCAAGATGCACTCCTGAAAGAAAATTCACTAACTAATCCTATCGGACCTTTTCGGATCCTACAAAATACCTAGAAAGGCTTGATTTCACTTGTTTCCTCTAGGATTTATGATACAATATTCTTATGAAAATAAGAAAACAGATTCTCATCCCACTTTTATTGGTCGATGCTATCGCTCTCTACTTTTTTCTAACCACTATTGAGGCTTGGATTTTTTGGCTTGCTGCCCTGATCCTAGTCGGCTCACTTTGGTGGTTCAAAAAAGCCATTCAAGGACAAAAAACAGAGATGGAAGAAAAATAATTTCTTCCATCTCTGTTTTTCTTTTAATCACTCCAAGAAATTTCTTAAAAAAAGCAAACTAGCTCAGAAATAAAAACTCACCTACGGGTGAGTTTTGCGGTTTATTTACTATGTTTCCAATTGCTGTAAATCCCAAAAAGAATGATCCAGATGGTTGCTCCAATCGCTCCAATGTATGTTGATTCTTGCAAGAAGAGGCAAACGAATACGAAGAGGAAGAAAACAATGGTCAATGGATTCAACACTTTATAGGCTGGCATGACAAAACCATCTGGCATAAATTCTTTCGATTTACGGTACTTAAGATGGGCAAGCATAGTCAAAATGTAAATAGCAATGTAGACACCAGAAGAAGAGGCCGTAATCAAGGCAAAGGCATCTGAGACACCTGGCAACACATTGATAAAGGCAGAAACAGCAACCACAATCGCAGAAAAAATAATCGCGCGACTTGGAATCCCCATACGAGATAAGCTATTCAGTTTCAAACGATTCATCACTTTACTGTTTGGTGTTTCCTTTGCAATCTGGTACAAGTGACGCCCTGTTGAATAGAGGGTGGAATTCAAGGAAGATGCAGCAGCTGTCAGTACAACAAAATTAATCAATCCTGCTGCCCACTTGATTCCAACCATCTGAAAGACCGTTACAAACGGTGACATATTGACAGGAAGCTGTTGCCAAGGGAAAATAGCCATAATCGCCAACAAAGCTCCTACATAAAAGATTACAATCCGGATTGGAATTTCTTTAATAGCTTTTGGCAATACTTGTCGGGGATTAGCTGTTTCAGAAGTAGTAATTCCAACAAATTCGATTGCTTGGTAAGCAAAGAAGACCATTTGGAAGGCCATGACGAACTTGACCCAACCATTTGGAAACATTTGAAAACCATTGGTAATGTTACTTAAGCTAGCGTGTCCAGCTGGTGTTTCAAAATTCGTCGTCACCATAAAGATTCCTGTTGCGATCAAGGCTAAAATAGTGACAATCTTGATCATTCCAAACCAGAATTCAACCTCTCCAAAAACCTTCACAGCGATCAAGTTTACACAACTTAAAAGCGCTAAAAAGATAATTTGAATCTGCCAGGCTGGCCAATTTGGAAACCAAAGCTGGACATAGTTGGAAACAGCGGTAATCTCTGCCATTCCCAAAAATACCAAGGAGACCCAATAGGACCATCCTGAAAAATAACCCCAACCTTTTCCTATATACTTGGTGATAAAGTTGATAAAGGTGTGTTGATCAGGGTCCATATAGAGCATTTCTCCGATTGCCCGCATCATCAAGTACATGAAGGCGCCAGTCAGCATATAGACTAAAATAATAGAAGGACCTGTCAAAGAAAGGGAACGACCGGCTCCAAGAAAGAGTCCTGTCCCGATGGTTCCTGCAATAGCGATCAGCTGAACATGCCGATTTTGCAGACCACGAACCATCCCATTTTCGGTTTCTTCACCAGGATGATGTTTTTTTGACATATAATTACTCCAATTCTTTTTCTGTACATTTTCAGAAAAGTATACTTCAAATTTTCATACAATCTACTATACCATGTTTTTAAAAATTGGTCAATCCAGTCCAGAATATTCTGAATTTTATAGATCGAAAAAAGTGCTGGAGTCTCTTCCAGCACTCTTTTGCTTATGAATTAGGGTCATCGAGGCTACGGCCATGCAAACCTTTTTCCCGTTGCACTTGGCGTAGTTTCTCAGGGGTTACATCATTTCCTTCTTCATCCACAATTTTGATACCTTCAATGTGGTGACGAACCGAACGACGATAACCTTCAATGTATTCTTCACGAAGTTTTGCTTGTTCCACTGTTTCTTCTGGAGTCAAACCTTCTGTTTTTTTCTTTTTAGCAAGCTCATTGATCCGAGCGATTTTTTCAGGTGTCATAATAAAACCTACTTTCTACCTGTCATCAGGTACTTATTTTGTGTTCAATTGGTTGAAGGCTGCAACAGCATTAGCTTTCGCTACAAGGCCTGCAAGAAGGGCCAAACGGTTGTTTTTAACAGCCTCATCTTCTGCCATAACCATGGTATTGTCAAAGAAAGCATCAATGACTGGGCTAAGAGCAAAGAGTTGAGCCAATTTGTCGCTAGCTGAACCAGTCAATTCAAGATCTTCAATTGCTTTAGCAAGGGCTTTTTCTTGATCGTTTTCAAAGAGACTGGCATCGACTGCTACTGAAGCATCTGCTTTTTCTGCCAAGTTAAAGGCACGAGAGAGGGACTCAACAGCCGCCTTATAACCATCGGTCTTAGCAGCTTCTGAAAGAGCTTCAGCTGCTTCCAGCATATCAGCCACGACAAAGTTTGAACCAGCAAGAACAGCATCTTTGATGTCTTTTGGTGTGCGTCCCATCATCTTGTCCACACGCGCCTTGATGAAGTTGAGCACCTCTACTTGATTGTCATAGGAAAGGCTATCAAATGAAAGGGCGTAAAGGCTGTCGATCAACTCATCCATAGGGATATGCCAACCAAAGGCATCCAAGATACGAACAATCCCTTGTGTTGCACGACGAAGCGCATAAGGGTCATTGGAACCTGATGGAATCAAGCCAACTGAGAAGAAGGAAAGGAGGGTATCCAATTTATCTGCAAGCGCAAGAATGGCACCAACCTTAGTCTCTGGAAGGACTCCGTCTGCTGAATCAGGAAGGTAGTGCTCACGGATAGCTGTCGCTACCGCAGCATCTTCACCAGCGAGAAGGGCGTATTTTTCACCCATGATTCCTTGCAATTCATCGAACTCTCCGACCATACCCGTCAAGAGGTCAAATTTGTAGATTTCAGCTGCACGAGCGACAGCTGCCGTTTCTTCAGCAGTCAAACCAGCTTGCTCAGCTAGTGACGCTGCAATGACACCAGCGCGCGCCATGTGTTCTGAAAGAGAACCAATTTTTTCATGGAAGGTCACGTTCGCCAATTTAGCAACGAGGTCTTCAATCTTAAGTTTTTGGTCTTCACGCCAGAAGAATTCACCATCTTCAAGACGTGCCACCAAGACTTTTTCATTTCCTCGGATGACATTTTCCAAGTGCTCAGCGTTCCCATTACGGACGGAGATGAAGTTTGGTTTGAGCTTACCATCAAGGTCACGTACAACAAAGTAACGTTGGTGCGTTTCCATTGAGGTCACCAAAACTTCTTCTGGAACGTCCAAATATTTGGTGTCAAAACTTCCCATAAAGGCAGTTGGGTATTCGACCAAGTTCAAAACTTCATTCAAAAGTCCTTCTTCGATTTGGACCTGAACTCCTTGATCTGCCTCGATGGCTTTGATTTGCTCACGAATCATGTTTTCACGTTCTTTGCTATCCGCAATCACGTAAACGGTACGAAGGTCTTCTTCATAAGAATCCGCATTAGTAATTTCTACTTCATGTCCAAGGAAACGGTGCCCACGGCTCACACGACCTGAGTGGATATCCAAGAAATCAAGGTCAAGCGCTTCGTCGCCCAAAAGAACGATCAAGGTGTGAACTGGGCGAATGTATTCAAATGTGTTGTTAGCCCAGTGCATGCTGACAGGGAAGGTCAATGAAGCAAGCACTTCTGGAACGCCAGCCAAGACTTCTTTAGCTGGTTTTCCAGCTTCGTGCTTCGTAACATAAACGTACTCTTCACCTTTGACTTCACGGAATTCGATATCGTCAACCGTCAAGCCTTTTCCACGGACGAATCCTTGAGCCGCTTTTGAGAAGTTTCCATCTGCATCCAAGGCGATTTTCTTAGAAGGTCCTTTAAAATCTTCAGTCAAATCCGATTGTTGGTCAGCTAAACCAATCACACGGACTGCCAAACGACGTGGTGTTGAGAAGGTTTGAATGCTTTCGTATGAAAGACGGTTGTCATCCAAGAAGGCTGCCATTTTCTCACCGAGTTGTTTTTCACTTGGTGTGACAACGTAGGCTGGCAACTCTTCAAGTCCAAGTTCTACTAATAAGTTTTTTGTCATGTTTTTTCTCCGAAAAATATCTTTTTTTTCCAGTTTGCCTTATGTGATTGGCACGCAGCAACCGACTTCGTCGTTTCATTGCTAAAATTGGAGCCTAAGGTCTCCAATTTTGCCTGGTATCGTTAGTTTCTCTAACGATACCTTTATCACTGCGGCAACTGGTTCTGTAGGATTGCTCTATCAGTCAATCCCATCTAATACGCTCTCTTTATTCTTCCTCTTCTGCTAGGAGTTTGGCGCGTGTGGCTTCGTCAAGAAGTGGGTAACCGAGTTTCTTACGTTCTGCTACGAAAGTTTTGGCTACGACACGGGCCAAGTTACGGATACGGGCAATGTAGCCAGCACGTTCTGTAACGGATACAGCTCCACGTGCATCAAGCAAGTTGAAGGTGTGTGAACATTTCAAAACGTAGTCATAGGCAGGGTGAACAAGGCCTAATTCCAAAGCACGCCCTGCTTCTTTTTCAAATTTTTCGAAGTTTTCAAGAAGCATATCTTGATCAGAAACTTCAAAACTGTATTTTGAGTGTTCATATTCTGGTTGAAGGAAGATTTCTCCGTATTTAACGCCTGGAGCCCACTCGATGTCATAAACTGAGTCTACTTCTTGGATGTAAGAAGCCAAACGTTCCAAACCGTAAGTGACCTCAGAAGTTACCGGACCTGTTGCCAATCCACCAACTTGTTGGAAGTAGGTGAACTGAGTGATTTCCATACCGTCCAACCAAACTTCCCACCCAAGACCAGCTGAACCAGTTGATGGGTTTTCCCAGTTATCTTCAACGAATCGAATATCGTGTTCCAAAGGATTAATCCCCAATTTTTCCAATGACTCAAGATAGAGTTCTTGGATGTTTGATGGCGATGGTTTCATGACCACTTGGAATTGGTGGTGTTGGTAAAGACGGTTTGGGTTTTCTCCGTAACGACCGTCCGCTGGACGACGTGATGGCTCTACATAAGCCGCATTCCATGGCTCAGGACCAATGGCACGAAGGAAGGTGTAAGGACTCATGGTTCCCGCACCTTTTTCATTATCATAAGCCTGCATGAGCATACAACCCTGGTCATTCCAGTATTGTTGCAAAGTCAAAATAATTTCTTGGAAGGTTAGTTTTTTTGACATCTTCTTCTCCTTTTTATAAATTCTTGCGACACGAGTCTGTCTCGTTGATCATACGAGGCAAGACGAGTTAGTACTGCGTCTAGCTCAGGCACCCTAGTGCTGAGCGTGTGGCAGTCCGACTGTAAGGAGATCTCTGCCACTAACGCAGTGAAAGGTTAGTTTTTTTGACATTGAATACTCCTTATTCATAAAGTTTCTTGTGACTTAGGATACAAAAAGAACCGTGTCTCTGCTCCTAAGTCCTTTGACCTAGGGGCGTCAGAAACGCGGTTCCACCCTAATTTATTACTTCATTTTATTTTACTTTACTCAGATTTTTACTGAGAGAAAGCGCCACTTGCTTACTTTGCTCTACTTGGCTCTCACTATCCCAAGCTCGCTAGAAAAACGCCGTAAGCCCTTCTTTCTTGACTAGTATTATAGCAGATTTTTAGTGACTTGTAAATTAAAATCCGCATGAAACAATCGTTTCATACGGATTTTAGGCTAACAAACAAGGTTGTTTTTCTTATGGACGTCTTGCAGCTTTTGGTTTTTTACCATGAAGTTTTTTCTTGGCATTCTTCAAGGCTGTCAAAGCATCTTTCACATCTTGTTGGCTTGCTCCTGGATTTGAAAGGATAGTTTGTGCATCCTTGAAGGCTACTAGGTAAGCTTCTTTTTCTTCATTTCCAGCATAGATGAATTTCGCATTCTTTTCTTGGAACTTCAATTCTTCCTTGATGTATTTTTCAAGACTTGAAAAATCAGTTGCTTTCCCGTTTAATTTTCCTTCCGCACGGCTAAGCTCAGCAAGTGCTTGATTGATTTGTTCTTGTTTCACAGTTGGATCAACTGCAAGCAAGGCAACTGTTTGGAAAGCACGATCGTAGTCGCGACGTACTTTTTCTTTGGCATTAGCATAACGACCAGTTTTAGTCGTAGCATCGTAAGCCTGCATCGCTTCTTTTAAGGCCGCAACGTTTGAATCTTTCCCATCCAAAGCTTGGCTGGCAGCTTCAAGACTAGCTAGAGCTTGGTTGACTTGCTCTTGACTAACCTTGTTGGTCAAGGCTGCTTGGGCAGCTTGCAAGGCTTGATCATAGGCTTCCTTCTTATCCGCACTGGCATTGAAGTATTGCGCTGTCTTTGTAACATCTGCTTGCTTGTTCAAAGCAGCCAAGAGATCCACTTTTGAGATCACTCCAATACGATAATTGTTGTTGCGTCCTGCGACAACTGAGATCACTGGTGCCTCCTCAGCTAGTTCATAGCCTGTAGGAAGAGTTGCAACCAAGGTATATTGACCAGTCGCTACAGATTTACCAAAGCCATTTTTACCATATTTTTCAGCAGGCAAGACAAAGTTTTCACCATCTGCCCCTTTTAATACGATCGTAGCTGCTTTTGAAACCGGTTGATCAAAGCTGATGCTAACTGGTGCATATTCTAAAGTATTGGCAAGAAAAGCGATCGTTTGGAAACTATTATCTTCTGTCAAATCAAATTCTTGCGTCAAGCTGCTGACAAATTTCACTTCTGTACGATCATAAGTAAAGATTTCTGCAGTGTAATGACCAAAGTTCAAGAAGTTAATATCTTTTGTCTTGTCAACTGATACATATTGACCATTGCTATCTTTGATTCGGTAAACATACATAGTATCCAAAGCTTTGTTCGTTTTAGCGTCACGAACTGCGATTTGAACCCGACCACTATTTTGATCCCGAACTAAATCAGCTAGTGAAACATAATCTACGTTCCCCGCAAAGTCTTCTACATAGTAGTAGATATTCTTCTTATCGATGTTTTCAGGAAGATCGAAGCTACCATCTGTATTGGCCTTGATCACATGGTAATTTTCAAGCGCACGAGTACCATTCTTATCTTCACTGGTTTGGACCATTGTCCCCTGATCATCAAATGGAGTCACATAGACGAGTTTTTCAGTTAAGATACCACCATCGCCAACATCTTTGGCTTTACGTGCTACAAACTGTTGTGCTCCGTCTTTAAAGCGAATATAGCCAGATGTGATCACTGGTTTTTGAGTATCAACCCGAACCTTGAAGGTCGTTGATTGCTCCTCAGCTCCAGGAACCATTGGGGTGTAACGGATGACATAATCATATAGACCATCTGCTACTGCATTCCCATTCGCATCAATACCATTCCAAGCAGTATTATCTAATGTGTAGCTGCGTGGGTTCTTTTGGTCACCGTTGAAGAAGTTCTTACGATGGTCAGATGGAGTTCCTTCCCACAATGGATTTTTATGTTCCGTATCACTTGCTGCATAAACAGTTGCACGAAGGTTTTCAATGTTTCTAAGGGCAACTGTCTTGTATTCGACGAAATCTTTATTTCCATCTTCATTTGGTGAAATGGCAATGCGAACATTTCCGTTTTCATCTAGTTGAAGGGTGTGAGTTCCTTCTGCATTTTCGTCAATACCAAGGACTGTCATCCGACGACCATCTCGTTTTCCTTGAGTGAGAAGGAAGTCATTTTGCTGAGTGACGAGCGCAGAAACATTCGCACTAGAAGAGATATTCAAATCTTTTGGAATATGGTAGTAGAATCCATCTTTTCCTTCGCGAACCAAATCATAGACTGGCTTTTCAACAGCGGGAAGGTTTTGGAATTCTCCCTTGAAGCCCATAAATGGCAAGCTGACCACATCTCCATCATCAGCCGGATCAACAAAGCGAACAAATCCTTCAAGGAAATAGCCGTTCGGCATTTCTTTGCTCAATTCTTCTGTGAATTTACTTGTATCGACTTTCACCGTAACCGTTTCAGAGCTATGAGCTTTCACAGTTACTTCAGGCCAAGCTGTTTCAGTCAATTTACGTGGACGGAGGGTAAATTTACCATCCTTCACTTCATCTGTGTCAGTATTCACCAACATTTTCAAGGTACGATCGGTATCTGAAATATTGTGAACCGTAACATCAAAGGTAAAGCTATCTCCAACATTACCAAGAGTGACGCTTGGATAGTTGTTTTCACCGGTCACATACAAGTCTGTTGAAACGGCAGCTGCTGTGTCAACAACCCCTGCTCCCTGTTGACGAGGAGAAGTATAAGCACCCGTTTCTTTATTAACGTGTGGTTTAGCCGTAGACATGATCAAGGCTTTCACTGTTTCAGAAACTTGTTCTGGAGTTAATTCTGGATGGTTCTTCACAAGGTATTCTTTAACCAAAGCTGCCACACCTGCTACGTGAGGTGAGGCCATACTAGTACCACTCATATCCCCATAGGTATTGTCATTTAAAGAAGAGAAGATGTTCCCACCAGGTGCAGTGACATCTGGTTTCAACTGACCATCTGTTGTTACACCCCAGCTTGAGAAATCAGACAATTGGTCTGCTTCTGGAGATGGACGGTTGGCCATGGTATTGTTAAAGACAACTTTGTAAGATCCAGCTTTAAGAGCTTCCCCATAGCGTTTTGAAATAAAGACAGATGGAATTTTCTTAGCATCCCCATCAATTGCCATTCCAAGGTTCGATCCTTCCACATTATTGTAGACCAAAGCTCCTGCTGCACCATGATGGAAGGCATTCGCAATCTTTTCTGAGAATGGAATTTCCCCGCGTTGGATTAAGGCTAATTTACCGGTAAGATCCAGATCTTTGAAATCATCTTCTTTTCCAAGACCAACTGACACATATTCGTACTCTTTGCCTTTTTCAAAATCAGCGTCTGCAGCAGATTTACTGTAATCAAACTTACCGTTATCCGCTTCCGCATTGCCTTCAAGGCCTTTGACTTCAAACACTTCTGTCGTAATAACATTATTATTGATAGAAGCAACAGAGATGGAGTCCTCTACTGTTGAAGGATTTCCGACCAAACCATAATCTGGATTTTCAGCAGAAGGTCTTGAGTAACCATTTCCAAAGCTATTGCTATTTCCTGCAGAAATTAAGACAGATACGCCTTTAGCGCGCGCCCGTTTAATGGCATCCACAATATCTGAATCCGCATTGACCGTAGAACCAGTCGTAGAACCAAGACTCATGTTGATAGTATCTGCACCAAGAGCTACAGCATCATCAATTGCTTTTACATAAAGAGCAGATCCCGTTGTTTTTTGGCGATCTGAGAAGACACGCATAAACATAACTTGCGCTTCTGGTGCTACACCATAGATCTTTTCTCCGTTTCCTGCTGCTTTATCAGGATTCCCTGTTGCAATCCCTGTAACGTGCATCCCATGAGAATCTCTTTCGGCCTCTTTGATATTGTCGGTACCATCAAAGTAGTCATAGGCATAGACAACCTTGTCGTTGTACCATTTACCATAATCAATTCCTGCTGCTTTCTTAGCAGCTTCTATTTCTCCTTGGTTTTTAAACTTAGCTTTTGAAGGATCGGTAATCCGAAGAACCTCGTGGTTCACATCCAAACCAGAGTCGATGACGGCGACAACCATCCCTTCCCCTTTATAACCTTGCTTCCAGGTTTGGGGAACAGTAATAATTTCGTCACTTTCGATGCTTTGAGGTTTTTCAGCTGCCTCATGGCGATTCGTTGTTTCTGAACTTGTCGCAGTAGCCACTTCTGCTGCTTTTTCTACAGGTTTTTCTGCTACTTCCGGTTTTGTTTCTGGAACAGTAGCTGCTTCTTTCGGAGCTTCTGTTTTTTCAACATGAGTTGCTTCTGTTGCATTCGTTGTCTTTTCAGCAACTGTTGCTTCTTTTGCAACTTCTACTTTCTCACTAGCAACTGCTGTATTTGCTTCTGTTGCTTGTGAATGCTCTTCTTCAGCAGATGCCTGTTGAGCAGTGGCTACAAGCTGTGTTCCAGCACTCGTTTGGTTAGCCGCTTGTTCTTCAGCACTCGCTTGTGCAGATCCAAATACCAAAACAGCCCCTAATAAAACTGAGGCTACACCAAATTTGTATTTTCTTAATGAAAAACGTTCTTGTCTATTCATAGAAACTCCCCTTTTATTTTAATAGTAACTATTATAACGCAAAATTATCTGAAAATTCATTCAAAAAACAAATTGTAACACAAATGTAATATTCACGAATGTTACTAACTATTAATTTATTTTCGTTCGGAAAAATATAAATTAGTATAGGAAAGTATTATAGAACATCTGTTTTCGTTGGAAATTTAAAATTATTTAATCGTTGAAAGGATTTTAAAAACCGAGAACGAAACTGTCCTCGGTTTTCATTAATGAATAGAAATTCTCTTTTAAAAATCTTTGGTGTCTGGATCTGGTGCACCTGCTTCAACCGGAAGATGACGAAGGAGTTCCACATCATCTGCCGTCAATTCAAAATCAAAGCAATTTAAATTACTCGCAATCCGCTCAGGCGTAACCGATTTGGGCAATGGAAGGAAACCTTCTTGCAAACTCCAAGCCAGGGCTAGTTGAGCAACGGTCTTTCCATATTTAGTAGCCATTTCTTTTACTTGTTCATTTTGGAACAATTCTCCTTGGCCAAAAGGTCCCCAAGCCTCTAATAAAATGCCATGCTTGCGACTCGCTGCAATGGCTTCGCTTTGGTAAACCCCAGGTGCTAGACGAATTTGGTTCACAGACGGAATGACCCGAGCTGTTTCAAGGAGGGCTTCCAAATGATGAGGCAGAAAATTGCTAATACCAATAGCTCGAACCTTGCCAGCAGCTAGCATATCTTCCATTGCCCGCCAAACCTCAGCATTTCGTTGTTTCCAAGCATCATTTTCTCGAAGAGGTTTTGGATTTGGCCAATGAATCAAATAAAGATCTACATAGTCCAAGCCTAGTTTCTCAAGAGACTCTTCCAAAGCAGCTTGAGCGTCTTCATAGGTGTGATGAGTATTCCAAAGTTTGGTGGTAATAAACAGGTCTTCGCGCGCAAGACCACTGTCTTTAATGGCCCGACCCACACTCTCTTCATTCTGATAAATCGCAGCTGTATCGATATGGCGGTAACCTGCTTTTAAAGCAGCTAAGACAGCTTGATAGGCTTCTTCTCCATCTGCTGCTTTCCAGGTTCCAAATCCTAATACAGGAATCTCCACCCCATTATTTAAACGATAATTGTTCATTTTTTCTTTCCTTTCTTCGATTTCGGTTTCTTAGGCCCTCGAAGCTTGAGCTCTGGCTTAAAAATATTCTTCTTGGTTGGCTCCATCTTCTTGCTATAAAAACTATAGAGTAAAAATGCCCCACCAACAATCACAATAAAGATATTTTTTCTTACAATCCCATAGAGCAAGAAAAAAATTCCCATCAATAAAAAACGTATATCAATTGCCTTCATAAGCTACCTCACATTTCAATTCCCATTATAGCATGAAAAGACAGCATTCACAAAATTGCACTACCATCGGTAAACAAAAACCTCTCTAAGTATGACTTAGAGAGGAAGTATTCTATCTTCGATTCTTGAATCTAATTGGTAGCTTGGTAACGTTTGACCCCATCGAGATAGGTCGCAACCAGATCCAAATTTTGATCAAGCACGATGAAGTCCGCGTCATATCCTTCTCGAATTTGACCACAAACATCATCAATATGGACTGATTTTGCCGGATTGAGGCTGGCCATCATCACTGCTTCGTGAGGGTTAGCAATCCCCCACTCTACAACATTTTTTAATCCATCTTTCAATTTCAAGATTGAGCCAGCTAGATTACCAGTTGATTTCAAGCGAGCAGTCCCTTCAGCGACCACAACTGGGAATTCCCCAAGCATGTAGTCCCCATCTTCTAAGCCCCCGGCTGTCATACAGTCCGTAATCAAGGCAACATTTTCTTTCCCTTTTTGTTTCATCAGGATATCACACGCTAGAGGATCAACGTGATGGCCATCACAAATCAACTCTGCTGTAGTATGAGGCAACTCATACATGGCACCAACCATACCGAGTTCACGGTGCGTCAAACCACGCATACCATTGTAGGCATGCACCCAGACACTCGCACCTGCATCAACCGCTTTTTTAGCTTCTTCAAAAGTAGCATTGGAGTGTCCCAAAGCGACAGTCACCCCTTCTCCTGTAATGGTCCGAACAAAGTCTTCTACCCCTTCACGCTCGGGAGCAAGGGCAATCTTATTCAACAGACCATTGGCAGCTTTTTGCCAAGCCCGGAATTCTTCCATACTTGGATCCTTCATATAAGATGGGTTTTGAGCTCCCTTGTATTTTTCTGTAAAATAAGGTCCTTCAAAATAAATCCCGCGAATCTTGGCTCCTGTTGCTTCTTTGTATCGTGCACCGATATTTTCCGTTACTGCCAAAAGTTGTTCGTAAGAGGAAGTCAAGGTCGTAGGCAAAAAACTCGTAACCCCTGTACTCAAGAGACCTTCACTCATGGTATGGAGAGTGCCTTCGATATTGTTATCCATCACATCTACCCCACCAAATCCGTGAATATGGGTATCTACGAGGCCAGGCGCAATGCTGTAACCAGAATAATCCAGCACATCCGCACCTTCTGGCAAGCTTTCCACATGTTTTCCAAACTTGCCATCAACGAGTTCCAAATAGCCTCCGCGGCGAACCCCATGTGGGTAATAAAATTGATCTGCTTTAATATATGTAGACATAAAATCGTCCTTTCCATTGTAGGAACTGTGTTCCATTTATATTCATACATATTATAACGCTTTCACTTCCATTTGTAAATGGTCTAGACCTATTTTTGAATAGAATCCAACAAAAAACAGAGTAAGCTTCCTACTTACTCTGTTTGACGTTCCTTAAATTTGCTCGATTTGTACTTTTTCAGCTAGATTCATGGCATGGTCTGCAACACGTGTATAGTGAGAAATGATATCAATAAAGTTCACTCCGGCTTGTGGCGTACATTCACCTTGGTTCAAACGACGAATATGAGTTTTCCGAAGTCTTTTCTCCAATTTTTCAATTGCCTCGTGACGTGCTACCAATTGGTTTGCAAGACTCACATCATTGTGCTCGATAGCTTTCAAAGCATCCTCTACAAATTGATGGGTTTGGTTGTAAATATCTTCCAATTCAGCCAAGGCCGCTTCTGAAAAGACCACTTTCTTACGAATTAAATAATCGGTCAGATTGATCAAGGCTTCCGCGTGATCTCCAATCCGCTCCAAATCCCGTGAAGAATCCAAGATATTGGTGAGAACTTCACTTTCTCTCGGACTCAAGGCTTCACTTGACAAACGAATCAGGTAGCGAGTCAAATCATCATCGATGGTATTGATGGCTTCTTCTGTCTTATGACCTTTTTCAGCTGTTTTCTCATTTTGATGAACAATATAATCATAAGAGAGGCTAAAGGCTTTATCTGCATATCCACCTAAATGAAGCAACTCTTTTTTCGCATTTCCAAGAGCAATCGAAGGCGCTTGGGTGATCAAGTTTTCATCCAAGTAGAGCGGTTCATATTTGACAACCTCATCCTCACCAGGAATCAGCTTGGTCACAAAGTATGCCAAAGCTCCAATGAATGGGAACTGGATGATGGTATTGGTTATATTAAAGGTTCCGTGAGCAAAGGCTATGGTCATTTCTGGGGATAAATGAAGAGTCGTTTCAAACCATTGAATCAAAGAGGTAAACGGAACAAGGAAGACAAGACAGATAATGGTTCCGATAACATTAAAGGCTACATGGGCACCTGCCACACGTTTGGCCGCAATATTAGCTCCCAAGGAAGCAATGATAGCTGTAATGGTCGTTCCGATATTATCACCAAAGAGAACTGGGAGGGCTCCTTTCAGGTCAATCAAATGACTAGCATAGAGATTTTGCAAGATACCAATGGTTGCAGAAGAGGCCTGAATCAAAAGTGTTAAGCCTGATCCAACAAAGACACCCAAGATAGAACTTTTACTTAACTGCACCATATAGTCACGAAAGACTTGCAAATCTTTAAGAGGTTCCATAGCCCCACTCATCAAGTTGAGGGCAAAGAAGATACCACCGACACCAAAAACGATTCGTCCAACATTATTAACCAAACGATTTTTGGTAAAGAAGAGACAAACCGCTCCGATAAAGAGCATGGGAAGAGCGTAGTCTCCTAATTTAAAACCAATGATAAAGGAGGTAATAGTCGTTCCAATATTGGCCCCCATAACAATACCAATAGCTTGACGGAGGGTTAGAAGTCCTGCACTCACCAGACCGACCGTAATCACTGTAACCCCTGAACTCGACTGAATCAAGGCAGTCATCCCAATCCCTACTAGAACCCCTAGAAAGGGATTACTCGTATATTTATCAATATAGTATCGAAGTCGATCTCCTGCAGCCTGTTGCAAGCCTTCTCCCATGGTTTTAATACTATAGAGAAAGAGCCCCAGGCCTCCCAAAAAGTTAAATACAATTTCCTGCCAGTTAATCGACATGTTCATTCCTCCAAATTTGAGATCAGAAATAAAACTCCTCTCCTATTGTAAAGGATAATTTCCAATCACACAAGAGATTTCTGTAAATTTCTATTATTTTTTGAAACCGTTTTTTTCTTTCTGTTTTATTTTCCTCATTTTAGGAGCCAAAAAAAGAGGTTGGAAATTTCCAACCCGAGACTGTAGACAAACTATTCTTTTTTATAAATCTAATAAATTCTATAAAAAGAAATGTTACTCGTTAGAGTGATTCAATCATCTACTGAAACTTTTCGTCGTGAGAAAAGTACCTGAAACTTAATAGTTTCAGGTACTCGGAATTATTGAGACCTTAGGCTCAATAATTAGTCATGGAACTTCGAAGAAGTTCGCTGACGTCCGTACTCACCTAAGGAAAGTTTCTAAGAAGACTTTGTCTTTCAATCTGGGCGTGGAAAATTTCCAACCTCTCTAGTCTTTGTTCAAATTGCGCAACATCTCATCGATCTTATTCCCGTATTCGATGGATTCGTCTTTCACAAAAGTAAGATCTGGAATCTTGTACAATTTCAGATTCCGACCTAATTCACGCTTGATGGTTCCTGTTGCTTTTTCAAGGCCTGTCTGAGCCTTTTGATTGTCTGAAGCCAAATCACTCATAATTGAATAATACACTTTGGCCATAGACAAATCACCTAGCATTTGAACATCCGTAATGGTGACACCTTGAACACGCGGGTCACGGACTTTCTTTTGTAAAATCTCGTTGACTTCACGCTTGATTTCCATCCCTACTCGGTCTGTCCGAAAATGACTTGCCATAGGAACTCCTTTCTGCTCTGTGTTTAAAAACTAGGAAATCAGAGGCCCCCCCTCTTTTTTCCTAGTCAGCCTCTTATTTTTTAATTTCTTCCATGATATAGGCTTCGATAGTATCATCTGTCTTGATATCATTGTAGCCTTCAATCATCAATCCACCTTCACGACCATTTGTGATCTCTTTGACATCATCTTTGAAGTGTTTCAAGCTTGCAAGAGCTCCGTCGTAGATCACGACACCGTCACGAATGACACGTACTTTGGAATCACGTGTAACCTTACCACTGAGGACCATAAATCCACCGATGGTACCCACTTTAGAGACCTTAAAGGTTTCACGAATAACTGCTTCCCCGATGACTTTCTCTTCGAACTCAGGATCCAACATACCCTTCATGGCATCTTCCATTTCTTCAATCACTTTGTAGATAATTGAGTGAAGACGGATTTCCACCTCGTCAGCTTCAGCTTGTTGACGTGCTTGTGGAGTAGGACGGACGTTAAATCCGATGATGAAGGCATTTGAAGCTTCTGCAAGGGTCACGTCTGATTCGTTGATCGCACCAACTGCTGAGTGAACGATGGTCACTTTCACACCTTCTACTTCAATCTTTTGAAGGGAAGCAGAAAGAGCTTCAACCGAACCTTGTACATCGGCTTTAATGATGACATTAACAGATTTCACTTCCCCAGCCTTCAAGGTATCAAAGAGATTTTCAAGGCTGACGCGGTTGGTTGCTTGACGTTGTTTCATCAGAGCACGTTTGGCACGTTCTTCACCCGCTGCACGCGCTGATTTTTCATCTTCATAAACCGCGAAGTGGTCACCCGCCATTGGCGCTTCGTTCAAACCAGTGATAGAAACCGGAGTAGATGGTCCTGCCACCTTCACACGACGTCCAAGGTCATTGGTCATGGCACGGACACGTCCAAAGGTATTTCCGACAACGATTGGGTCTTGAACATTCAAGGTACCTTGTTGAACAAGGAGAGTTGCCACCGCACCTTTTCCTTTATCCAAGCGCGCTTCGATAACAGTACCGATGGCACGAACAGTTGGATCTGCCTTGAGTTCTTGGATTTCAGCCACAAGAAGGACCGTTTCCAAGAGTTCGTCGATATTTTGGTTGAACTTGGCTGAGATTTCTACAAACTCAGAATCGCCACCCCAAGCAGTTGACATAACCCCATGCTCTGCCAATTCACCGATGACACGCTCTGGATTAGCTCCTGGTTTATCGATCTTGTTGATGGCCACAATGATTGGAACATTGGCAGCTTTTGAGTGGTTGATGGCTTCGATGGTCTGTGGCATCACCCCGTCATCTGCTGCTACAACCAAGATGGTAATATCGGTAACAGATGCACCACGCGCCCGCATAGAAGTAAAGGCCGCGTGTCCAGGTGTATCCAAGAAGGTAATCTTCTTACCATTTTCCACGATTTGGTAGGCACCGATGTGCTGGGTGATTCCTCCCGCTTCACCTGTTGCTACACGTGAATTACGAAGGGTATCCAAAAGGGTCGTTTTACCGTGGTCAACGTGTCCCATGATGGTGACAACTGGTGGACGCTCTACCAACTCATCTGGATTCAAATAACCATCTTCAACGAAGAAGCGTTCGATATCGGCATTGTCCACTTCAACCTTTTTCTTGGCTTCAATTCCATAATCCACCATCAAGAGTTCAATCGTATCTCCATCCAGCGATTGGTTTTGAGTCGCCATGACTCCCATCATAAAGAGTTTCTTGACGATTTCAGCCGGTTCACGCTTGATGCGTTTTGCGATTTCTGCAACCGTCATTCCATCCGTATACTCAAATTCACTTGGTAATTCATGGAATTTACGCTCTGTTACTGGTTTTGGAGCATCATTACGGTTGTTCTTTCCTTTTTTATTTTTCTTATTGTTATTCCAGTTACTATTTCTCTGATTTCTCACTTGATTTTGACTATTTCGATTCCTTTGTTGTTTTCTTGGACCATCTTCTTCACGATCAAAATCATCGCGTTTCTTATCTGGTCGCGCTTGTTTCTTCCGACGTGTATCGACTTGAGCTGGAGCAGCAGCAACAGCTGGTTTTGTATGGTTCTCAACAGCTGGCTCCTGTACAGGTGCTTTCACTTCTGGTGCTTCTACCCGTTTCCGGCGCTGTTGACGTTCTTGTTCTGCTTTTGCAGCTTGTTGTTTGTAGCGATCTTCACTTCCACGTGCGTATTCAGCATTTTGTTCAGCTTTCAGTGCTGCTGCACGCGCTTTGAAATCAACTTTTGGTGCCACTTGGGGTTGTGCACTACGTCTTTGATCTGGTCGGTTATTGCGACGCTCAGAACCTTGATTTCGCTGTTCATTTCGCTCTTGTGGTCGTTGATTTCGGTTGTCACCATGACGCTGATTGTCTTTGCGATCACGTTTTGGACGATTGTCTTGTTGTTTCCTACGTTCAGCCTGTTCTTTTGCACGCGCTTCTCGTTCCGCTTTAAAGTTACGACTCTTTGGTTTAGCAGCTGGCGTTACTGATTTTGTCTCAGTTGCTCCTTCTTTTTTGACAGGCGCTGCTTCTTTTTTCTCTGCGACAGCCGTTGTCTTGGCAGCCACTTCTGCTACTTTCTTTTCGACTGTTTCTTTTTTCGCTGCAAAGCTCTTGATCAACTTTTCAGCAACATCAGTATCGACACTAGATGCATGACTCTTGACGTCAAAACCTAATTCTTTCGCACGAGTGACGACTTCCTTACTTTCCTTGCCCAATTCTTTGGCAATTTCGTATAATCTTTTCTTAGACAATTGCTGTCCTCCTCTTCTATTCCATAAGAGACCTCATTTTCTTTGAAAATCCAGCATCTACAACAGCGACGACCTTACGGGCACGTCCAATTGCAGTGCTTAATTCTAGTGTTGAAAACACGGTAGATACTTGAACCTCATAATAGCGACCCTTATCTGTCACCTTTTTTGTCAGGTTACTAGCTGCATCATTTGCCAGAAAAACTAATTTTGCTTTTTCTTCCTGGATGGCTTTGATCACGAGTTCTTCTCCAGAAATGAGTTTTCCTGCTCTTTGCGCCAAGCCCAACAAATTACTTATCTTTTGCTTATTCAAGGCCTAACTCTCTTCTCTTCACCTTATGATCTACATAAGCGATCAATTCATCATAGAAAGCTTCTTCCACTTCCATATTAAAGCTACGATTAAAAACTTTCTTTTTCTTAGCAAGTGCCGCTTCTTCATTGTCTAATTTGATGTAAGCACCTCGACCATTGGCTTTGCCAGTTGGATCGATAAAGACTTGTCCTTCTTTATTTTTGACAATGCGGAGCAAATCGCGCTTATCAATAATTTCATTTGAAACGACAGATTTTCTTAAAGGGATTTTTCTTGTTTTTACCATTTTCCCTCCCTCACTTAGTCGACTTGCTCTTCGCCACTTTCTACTTGGTCTTCAAAAGTTTCTTGAGCTGCTTCCATTTCTTCGAACTCACTTGCAGATTTGATATCGATGCGGTAACCAGTCAAATGAGCCGCCAAACGAACGTTTTGACCACGACGACCAATAGCAAGAGATAATTTGTTGTCTGGAACCACAACGAGAGCATGTTTGCTATCTTCATCATCAAAAATAACTTGGTCCACTTCTGCAGGAGCGATCGCATTGTAGATAAATTCAGCTGGATCTGGAACCCACTCGATGACATCGATATTTTCTTCTGTCGGAACCATACGGTCTAATTTTTGATCGTATCGAGCTGGGTGGAACTTGCTGGTAATCTTTTTAATATTCGATCCACCACGACCAACGATAGTCCCAATCGCATCTACGTTTGGATTATGGCTACGAACCGCAACTTTTGTACGATCTCCAGCTTCACGCGCTACACTCATAATCTCAACAGTTCCATCGTAGACTTCAGGAATTTCTTGTTCCATCAAACGTTTGATCATTTCAGGGTGGCTTCGGCTAACAAAGACATTGACACCACGTGGATTATCTTCTACCTTGTAGACAAATACTTCAATTCGATCATGAGATTGGAATACTTCTCCTGGAATTTGGTCTTGCTTAGACAATTGTGCTTCGATTGAACCAAGATTGACATAGATAAATCGATTGTCAAAGCGCTCCACCGTTCCACTCATGATTTCATTTTCATGTTCTTTATAAGTGTTATAGGTGATGGTGCGCGTTTGCTTACGCATTTTTTCCATGATCGTTTGTTTAGCAGATTGAGCTGCTACACGACCAAATTCAGCTGGTGCTTCTTCAAACTTGATCTTGTCCCCCAACTCATAAGCAGAGCTAATGGCTAAGGCATCCTTCAAGCTGATTTCTAAACGGCTATCAAAGACTTCATCCACCACTTCACGAACCGTATAAACACGGAAATCTCCAGTTTTTTCATTGAATTCAATCGCTGCACTTTCTGATTGTCCATAACGACGGCGATAAGCTGAACGCAATGATTCTGTGACGGCTTCGATGATATCTTCTTTTTTGATCCCTTTGTCTTCTTCCAAAATGCGGAAGGCTTCTAGCATTTCTTTACTCATGTTTTTCTTGCCTCTACTATAAAGGCATCCTTTCTTTCATTCTGTTACAATTTTACAGCCAACCTTGCTTTGGACACAAGGTTATAAGGAATTTCTACAGTTTTCTTTCGTGTTTTATCCATATACTCAATGGTCAAAACATCCTCTTCAAAACCTACCAAGTTCCCCTCAAAGACCTTTTGCTTTTCAACAGCCTTATACAAGCTGATATTGACATACTTGCCAACAGCTCCCTCGAGTGCTTCCTTGGTTTTCAAAGGTCTCTCCAAGCCAGGACTGGTAACTTCTAAAAAGTACTGTTCTGGAAATGGATCTGGTTTGATTTGATCCAATAGCGGGCTAATGATTTCTGTCAAATCCGCTGTATCATTCAGTGTGATCCCTTCTGGTTTGTCTACGAAAATGCTTAAGACGTAGTCACCACCCATTTTGCCATATTCAACATCGACCAATTCAAATGGTTCTTTGATGGCAGGCTGAATCACTTCTGTTACTAAGTCAACAATCGTTGCGATGGTTGCCACCTCCTCATAGATAAGAGGCGAAGATATTTCCCCGCCTCTCCTTTTCTATTCATTTAAGGTATTATAACACGATTCCCCAATGATTGCAAGGAATATGCTAAAACTGTGCTTCTACACGGTAAATGACCTGTCCTTTACTTGAGAACTTTTTCTCATATTCCGTCATGACATTCCCCTCAAAATCACTAGCATGAAGGTCTAGCCAGACTCCCTTCAAAGTCATACCATACTGTGAAAAGCTCACCAAACTGTATTCAAACAGACCTCGATTATCTGTTTTAAAGTGAATCTCCCCATGTTCTGGAAGAATTTGCTTGAAGGTATCCAAGAAGGTCTTGTAAGTCAAGCGACGCTTCTCATGACGTTTCTTAGGCCAAGGATCTGAAAAATTCAGATAGAGTTGATCAATTTCCCCATCTTCAAAATAGTTGGTCAAGCTATCTCCGTCTACCCAAAGCAATTTAATGTTAGGAACATCAGCTTCTAAGACCTTATCTAAAGCATAACTCAAGACCGATTTTTGAATATCAATTCCGATGTAGTTGATCTCTGGATTGGCCTTGGCCATCCCAGTAATAAAGGCCCCTTTTCCGCTACCCACTTCGATATGAATAGGATGGTCATTCCCAAAAATTTCATGCCACTTTCCCTTGGCATCTTCTGGATTTAGGACCACATATTGCGGATTCGCTTCTAATAATTCAGTCGCTCCCTTGCGATTTCTAACTCTCATATTTCCTTTCCATATTTCAACCGGAAATTGCGCAGAGCATAGATCTCGCGATTGACATTTTCTAAATCATTATTTTCATAGTATTTAGCAATTTGGCACAAGAAAGAGTATTGACCAAACCAATAGAGTTTATCAAATACTTTTTGATTGTACTTGTAGCCATAATAGCCTAACCAATCGCGCCAATTAGAATCTGGGATATAGTGACTCAAGATATGCGCCACATCCAACATCCGGTCTGTCAAACGAACAGAGTCCCAATCGACTAGATAAATCAAGCCGCTCTCTGTCTCAATCCAGTTACTATGACGAACATCCCCGTGAACGATCGTCGCATAATCCTCCCGAAAGGCAGGCACTGTCTTACGTAAATTCTTTACGACTGATTGGATATAGTGGTTCTGACGTAGGGCAATTGGCAACCGGTTGCTCCAAGAATTGAGCAATTCTAATGGAGATTCCACAGGATAGCCAAGTTTTTTCAATTGGGTCATCAAAGGTCTAGAACGGTGCAATCTCGTTAAAATATTGACCACTTGTTTTTTTGACATCCCATTTGGCGTGAGAATTTCCCCATTCAACCATTCTTGGGCACTCATCACATTTCCATCTGGCAATCGTCGACTCCATAACAATTGAGGAGCAATCTGTTCTTTTGCTAGACCCGCAAGGATTGGGGTCGTATTCATTTTTACAAAAACGCGCCCACCATCTGGGTAGGTCCCCATGTAGGCCTTCCCACTCTTCCCAGGAATTGGGGTGAGGCTTAGCTCTTTTTCATTCGAGTCCATCTTTTCCTCCGTAAAAAGTTTCCAATCTATTTTACTAATTTTAACGACTTTCGTCAACCAAGCGCGCCATCTTAAATGGAAGATAGAGTAGGATTAAAGCAACTGTATAAGCCAGTAGGCCTAACAACAGGACTTTATCTGAAATAAAGACCAGGCCAATTCCTCCTTCTATCACCGTTATCATCCCCATGATCAGCTGAATCGTTTTGTTCAACCCTGCCTTTTTACTGCCCTTTTTCATCGGGAAAAGGAGGGTCAAGGGTTGGTAATCAAAAGCACTGTAAAGCCCCAGTAATTGAAAAATAATTAAGTAATTTAGCAAGGCTACAAGCGCAATCACTACGAGAGGCTGGGGAATAAAGATGATAGCGAGAATGGAAAGAGCCAAGAGTCGTAGAGTCATAGAGAAAAGATCTCCATTCCGTAGGAAGGAGCGCATATATAAGTGCAGCCACGTATTGCCATGTGTCTTGGGAAGAAGCCCTAAGAAACCATCCAAGTAAGCTCTTCTTTTGACACTGTTGGAAATACCTTTTACCGTTGTAAACAAGGCAAAGAAACGAAGAATCAATTGTTTCCTTGCATTCTCACGAGCAATGGCCAAGTTCCAATTCAAATTTCCATCCTGGTAGAAGCGCGCTTCCTTCCAGCTAAAAACAGCCCCTTTAGCCACTCCTAAGACAAGGATATAAGCTACAATAGCAAGTTTATCCAGCCCCGTTGCCAGAAGAAGAGGCACAAATAATAGAAGGACAAAACTTTGAATCAAAAACCAAAACACAAAAGACTTCTTGGCCTGCCCTTTGATATAACGTTTCACTTCCTCTTCCTTTACCAAAAGGAATAAAGCATCGGGCTTCTCTAAGTAGGTCGCAATAGAGCCTATCGGAACCAAGAGGAGCAAACCAATCATGAGACTCCAGCGGATCAGGCTTGTATCTTTGGGGAGATCTTGTAAGAATTGGCTGTATTGAACCGCCAAAAATCCTATGAAAATCAGCATAAAGAGGACGAAATGATCATTGAGAACATAGCGGCTATATTTTACACATTGAGTTCGAAACGTTTCTTGCCGTTTTTTCATCAACTCTTTCATGCTGTTTCCTCTTCTGTCAAGGTCATGTAGATATCATTTAGACTTGCTTTCTCATCCCCAAAAGTTGAACGCAGCTCGTCCAAGGTCCCTTTTGCTCGGATCTGCCCTTTATGGAGGATCACAAAACCATCACACATCTTTTCAGCCGAATCCAGTACGTGGGTACTCATCAAAATCGATTTTCCTTTTGCTTTCTCATCGGCCAATAACTGAATCAAATCTGCAATTGCAACAGGATCCAATCCCAAAAAGGGTTCATCGACAATATAAAGACTTGGATCCACTGCATAGGCGCAAATAATCATGACCTTTTGCTTCATCCCTTTTGAAAACTGGGTCGGGAACCAATCTAATTTTTCAGCCAAACGAAATCGTTCCAACAAAGGCTGGACGCGCACCATGACCTGCTCCATGTCTAAATCATAGGCCATAGCTACGGTCTCGATATGCTCTCTCAAGGTTAATTCTTCATATAGACTAGGGGTTTCTGGAATATAACCAATTTTCTTGCGGTATTCCGTTGGAGCTTCTGGCAGACTCAAGCCGTCAATCCGTACTTCACCAGCATAAGGATGCAGGAGACCAATAATTTCATTAATCGTGGTTGACTTCCCAGCTCCATTAAGTCCAATCAAACCAATCAGTTGGCCATCCGGAACTGAAAAACTCACCTCTTTCAGGACAGGGATGTTGACATAGCCCCCTGTCAACTTGTTGATTTCTAACATATTTTCTCCGATTTCTGGTATAATGTTCTTATATTATAACAAAATTTAGTCTAAATGAGGTGTATTTATGGTTGACGATTGTATTTTTTGTAAGATTATAGCTGGCGACATTCCTTCCTCCAAAGTCTATGAGGACGAGGAAGTCCTCGCATTTTTGGACATCTCTCAGGTTACACCCGGTCATACGTTAGTGGTTCCAAAAAAACACGCTCGCAACCTCTTAGAGATGGACGAAACCGCCACAGCTCAACTATTTGCACGTGTTTCTAAAGTTGCTAAAAAAGTAGAAGCTGCTACCCAAGCTAAGGGAATGAATATCATCAGCAACATGGAAGAAGTTTCTGGACAAACCGTATTTCACACACATGTCCACATTATCCCTCGCTATTCCGATCAAGATGAGCTTGCCATTTCATTTACTGAACACGAGCCTAATTTTGAACAACTAGCAGTTCTCGCAGAAACCATCAAAAACAGTTAAAAAGGAGGCCATATGAAACTCAAAAATCTCTTTTGGTTTGCAACAGGAGCTAGCATTAGCTACCACCTAGTAAAAAACCGCAAAGAAATTAAAACAGAGGTGACTGAATCCAGCCAATTGGTCAAGGGAATTCAAGATAACCTAGCAAAAATCCAACGCAATCTGGATATTATCGAAGACCAAAAGACCAATCTTCAAGAATTGGTAATGGATTTCCAATACAAGACCAAACTATTTAGTCAACAAGCAACAGCTTCTCTAAAAGAAATTCAAGACATCTGGCAACCAAGTAAAAACGATTGAGAAAACTCAATCGTTTTTTTCTTATTCTGAAGGTACCGTAGGTGTCACACTGCTCGACTCTGTAGCTGCAGGAGCAACTGGTGTCACTGGTGCAACAGAACTTTGAGGCGTCACCACTCCCGTATCCTGGGTTGATGGTACAACTGGTAATTGATTAAACTCTTGGTAAACAGGCGCTTCCCCAGATGCTGGAGCTGGATTTTCAGTTTGAGAAGAAGAAGACTTCAAATCTTCATCCCCATCCAGTAGATAAGCATTGGTTTTCAATGTTTTAATTTCTTTCAGACCCAAAGCTTTGCGGATGATATTTTGAATTTTCAAGAGATGTTTTGAAGTGACAATCTGATAACTTCCGCCATCTGCTAAGGTGGCATCTTCTCCTTTCAGCTGGTACTGATGAATCGTTGAAAGGGCATCTTTATATCCTAACAATTGAAGAAGACTATTACTGTCAAGCGCTATGTTGGTTTGCATATTGTCACTAACAGACTCAATGATTCCTTTGTAGTGACTCAAACTATTGAGACTTAAAACTTTCTCAACAATCTTTTTGATCACTTCACGTTGTCGTTTTTGACGTCCGTAGTCTCCTTCTGGGTCTTGGTAGCGCATGCGTGAATAAACGAGAGCTTGGTCCCCATTAATCTCCTGACGTCCTGGTGCGATCTTAGCCGTATATTCTGGCTCATTTTCCTCGATCGAGATATCGAAGTCAAATGGATTGTTAACCGTGATACCACCAACCTTATCCACTAATTGAACCAATCCCTTCATATTGATCATGACATAGCGGTCAATATGGATATTCAAAAGATCTTGAATGGTCTTAATGGCTAACTTGGCACCGCCTTGAGCATAAGCCGAATTCAATTTTGCTTGGACCGTTTCGCCATCTGAAGTAATATTGGTTAGGATATCTCTTTCCAAGCTCGTCATGGTTGTTTCTTTTGTTTGAGGATTGACAGTCACCAAAATCATGGTATCACTATTTCCGGCCCAAGGATCTTCCCGAGAACCACTACCTGTATCAACCCCCATCAAAAGGATGGTCATCGGCTTGTTTTCTGCAATGACATTGGTCTCATTTCCAAAGCCCTTATAAGTCTTACTGAGAGTCCCAGTCGTTTGGTTTAGGATGGTAAGGCCATAGGCCCCGATCCCAATCACTGTTACCGTCAATAAGCTCAAAAACATCAAAATAATTTTTTTAACCATATAGAATCTCTCTCTAATCTATCAGTTTCCCCATAAGGTAAACATCTAAGAATTCTCCTTCAGCTGAACAAGCTCCACGAGCTTGGCAACCTTCGATCTCAAAACCTAACTTTTTATACAGGTGAACCGCTCGTTCATTGCGCACTTGGACATTCAAGACTAGTTTCCTGAGAACACCGGTCGAGTGCGCCCACTCAATTCCTTCTTCCAACAAGATCTGTCCAAGCCCTTGATTCCAATAAGCTTTTTGAACCACAATAAAGACATCACCAATATGCTGAATGGACCGTTGAGAAGCTGCAGTGATATTTAACAAAGCTGCCAGTTCCTGATCTAGAAATAGCAAGAGGCAAATCCGATTTTCCGCCATTTCTTGCACCATCAGAAATTGCTCCATGTCTGCTGGAGACATGCCAATTCCAGCTTCATCTAGCGTCATGTAATCTGACTCTTTCCCAACTTGATTTAAGAAATCAACGACAAGAGCCGCGTCTGCACTGTCAGCTTGCCGAATTTCTACTGTCACTTCCTTTTCCTTAGTCATCCGTTTTTTCCACCTGCTCAAAGGATGTCAGTAAAGCTTCTGCACGCGCTCCATGAGCTTCAAAAGCTAACTCTCGCCCATCTTCTAATTTTCGGATAAAAATTTTAAGATAAGCATCCGAGAGACTCGGCTCAATCAACTCTCCCCATTCAATAATGGTCGCACCATCTCCAAATAGAAAATCATCTAAATCAATAGAATCTGGATCATTCCCAATCCGGTAAACATCCAAATGGTATAAAGGCAAGCGACCTTCGTATTCACGAACAATGGTATAGGTCGGGCTTTTAATCATCTGATCAATCCCTAACCCCTTTGCAATTCCCTTGGTAAAGGTCGTTTTTCCTGCTCCTAGATCACCTGATAAGATAATCACGTCTTGCTTTTCTATGAGTTTTCCTAGCTGTTTTCCTAGAGCGATCAGCTCCGTTTCATTGTGACTAATCATTTCTCTATTATACCAAACTTTTTAAAAATCTGCTCTTTCTTTTAGAAATTGTTCGACTCCGGTTTGCTTTTTAGATAGATAGACAAACTATTTCAAAGTAAAATAAGTTAAGTGATTCTGCAAAAAAAAAAATAAATTTGAGTTCCAATTTTTAAATCGATTTAAGAAAATACTGAAACTTTCCGCTGTGAGAAAAGTGCCTGAAACAATAACGTTTCAGGCACTCGGAATTATTGAGACCTTAGGCTCAATAATTAGTCATGGAACTTCAAAGAAGTTCGCTGACGTCCGTACTCACCTAAGGAATGTTTTTGGTATAACTTTGTCTTCAATCTGAAAGGAATGTGAGACAACTCCCATTCCTTTTTGGCACTTTCCTGATGCTTAATTCAAGGCCATGCTAACGTAGTTTAAAATAAAGAGAACATCTAAAATCCAAATCATGCTGTGCACTTCTTTGGCTTGTCCTTTAACCACTTTCACTAAGCTATAGGTGATAAATCCAGCAGCGATCCCTTGTGTAATCGAGTAGCTGAAGCCCATAAAGATAGAGGTGAAGAAGGCAGGAACTGCTTCTGACATATCTTCCCAATGGATATTTTTCAAGCCACTCAACATCATGATCCCAACAACAATCAAAATTGGAGCTGTAGCAGCGGTCGGTACAATCGCCAACAAAGGACTAAAGAGACTTGAAATAGCAAAACAGATTGCCACAACCAAGGCTGTCAAACCAGTGCGTCCACCAGCTCCAATACCAGCTGCAGATTCAACATAAGTCGTTACGTTTGAAGTTCCTGCAATAGCTCCGACTGAAGTCGCTACAAGGTCTGAATAGAGGGCCTTATCTAATTTCGCTGATTGATGGTTTTCCCCATTTGTCGCAACAATCCCAACTTTTTCACCCGTACCGATTAAAGTTCCAATTGTATCAAAAATATCAGTCAAGGAGAAGGCTAAAATTGCCATTAAGGTCTCAGGCAAACGAGACGTATTGGAAATCAAAGAACCCAATCCTTTTGATCCCAAAGCTTGACCAAAGATCGTGCCTAAATCATTAAAGGCAGCTCCTAGATGGTTACTTGCAAAGTCAATTTTAGTGATATCAACCACATGGATGAGAATTCCAAGCACAGTCGTTGCTAAGATAGAAAGGATAATCCCTCCCTTAATCCCTTTGACAACAAAGAAAATAGTAATCGCAAGACCAACAAGAGCCAAGAGGACAGCCGGATTGTTAAAATCAACCAATCCAGGAACAGCAGATGCATTGGCTGAGATCGTTGCATTCGCCTTATCTGCTCCTTCCCCGACCACTGTATAGGAATGAGGGTCAATCGTGAATTTCAAAAATCCTGCATTCTTAATCCCAACATAGGCCAAGAAAATCCCGATCCCCGCTGAAATAGCAGACCGAAGAGCAGTCGGAATCGATTCGATGATCATCTTCCGAACATTTGTCAATGTGATAATTAATGAAATCACACCACAAATGAAGACCATTCCTAAAGCCTCTTGCCATGAGTAGCCCATACCAAATACAACGGTAAAGGTAAAGAAAGCGTTCAAGCCCATCCCTGGTGCTTGTGCATAAGGCAAATTGGCATAAAAAGCCATCATCAAGGTCCCGACAACGGATCCAATAATCGTTGCAAGGAAGACTCCTTGAGCTGGCATACCTGTTTGTGACAACATTTGAGGGTTTACGAAGAGGATATAACTCATCGCAAAAAAGGTTGTCAAACCAGCAAGGACCTCTGTTCGAACAGTGGTTCCATGTTCTGAAAGTTTAAAAAACTTATCCATTTCAGAATAAACTCCTTTTTCATCATTCTCGCTCCCAATCAATTTGCGAACGTTATTTCTATTTTACCAAAAGATCTTTCGCCTTTCAAGAAATCCTACTTCTCTTCTCGATTTTTGAGCGCTTTTCCGATTTTTCTGATATAATGGTCTCATTCTTCTCGAAAGGAACTGAAATATGCATAAAAAGATGATCGCTCTAGATCTAGACGGCACTCTCTTAAATTCCGAAAGCAAATTGAGCGACTTTACCATTGATACGATTAAAAAAATTAGTGCTCTTGGCCATAAAGTCATTATTACAACAGGCCGCCCCTACCGTATGGCACATACCTACTACAAACAACTAGAGCTAGATACTCCGATGATCAATTTTAACGGCTCCCTTACGCACTTACCTGAGAAAAAATGGGCGGATGAACAATGTTTGACTTTAGATAAAAAATACCTGCTAGATATGGTCGCCAACCGAGACACCATCCAAGCGGACTTTATAGCAGGCGAATACCGCAATAAATTCTTTATTACCGATCCAAATGAGCACGTCGCAGATCCTAAATTATTCGGTATTGAATCTTTCCAACCAGAAAATCAATTCAATCCAGAGCGGGTAACGAGCGACCCAAACTGTATCCTCTTTCAAACGAAAGCGGAAGACAAATATGCTCTGGCAGATGAAATGAATCGCCATTATGATTACAATCTGTCTATCAATACTTGGGGTGGTCCCTTAAATATTCTGGAATGCAATCCAAAAAATGTGACCAAAGCTTCTGCTCTGACCTACCTTCTAGATAAACTCAATATGGATCAGAAGGATTTGATTGCCTTTGGAGACGAGCACAACGATACCGACATGCTAGCTCTCGCTGGTCATGGATACGCCATGAAAAACGCGAGCTCTGTCCTACTTCCTTACGCGGATTCCGTCACAGATTTTACCAATAATGAGGACGGTGTCGCGCGCCAACTCATTCAATTATTCTTATAATAGGAACAGACATGAGCTATCCCTCATGTCTTTTTCTATCCTAAATACTTAATCGGTTAATCAATACCCTCCTATTTTTCCATTTTTTTCATTGCCTTGCCATCTAGTTTGTGATATTATTAACATAGTTATTAAAGAAGCGCTTTCAAAAATTCTAAACCGCTTCTCGTTCACTTAAGGAGGAACAAAATGAAAGCTGTTGTTGTAAATCCAGAAGGTACTGGTGTTGAAATCGTTGCAAACAAAGACATGCGTCCACTTGAAACAGGGGAAGCTCTTGTTCAAATCGAATACTGTGGTGTCTGCCACACTGACTTGCACGTTGCTCACGGAGACTTTGGTAAAGTTCCAGGCCGTGTTCTTGGACACGAAGGAATCGGTATTGTTAAAGAAGTTGCTCCAGATGTTAAGAGCCTAAAGGTTGGGGATCGTGTCAGTGTCGCATGGTTCTTCGAAGGATGTGGAACTTGTGAATACTGTACAACTGGTCGCGAAACTCTTTGCCGTACTGTAAAAAATGCTGGTTACTCTGTTGATGGAGGAATGGCTGAAAAATGTATCGTTACTGCAGATTACGCAGTGAAAGTACCTGAAGGATTAGATCCAGCCCAAGCTTCTTCTATTACCTGTGCAGGTGTTACAACTTACAAAGCCATCAAAGAAGCCAAAGCTGAACCAGGACAATGGATCGTTATCTATGGAGCTGGTGGACTAGGAAACTTGGCTGTTCAATATGCTAAGAAAGTCTTCAACGCACATGTCATCGCTGTCGATATCAACAATGATAAACTAGAATTGGCGAAAGAAGTTGGTGCAGACTTTGTCATCAACGGTCGCGAAGTTGATGATGTCCCAGGATTGATCAAAGAAAAAACAAATGGTGGAGCTCACTCTGCTGTCGTAACAGCTGTTTCTAAAGTAGCTTTCAACCAAGCAGTAGATTCTGTTCGTGCAGGTGGCCGCGTGGTCGCAGTTGGTCTTCCTTCTGAAATGATGGACCTCAGCATTGTGAAAACTGTATTAGATGGTATCCAAGTCATTGGTTCTCTTGTAGGAACTCGTAAAGACTTGGAAGAAGCTTTCCAATTTGGAGCAGAAGGCTTGGTAGTCCCTATCGTTCAAAAACGTCCAGTAGAAGATGCTGTCAAAGTCTTTGACGAAATGGAAGCTGGAACCATTCAAGGACGTATGGTACTTGACTTTACAAACTAAACAACTGAACCTACAGGACTAGCCCAACTGGGCTAGTCTTTTTGAGTGCTCTCAATCACTCTATTTTACAATTTATTATATATTTATTTTTTATTTTTGCGGATATAGATCGATTGTTGGAATATTTTTATTGAAATTCAAATCCTATGAAACCTACATATCATTGCTTTCTTCTGCCATCATCAACTAATAAACAAGAGCCATTCAAGAGCATTCTTTTTCTATCTAACGATAATTTAATATAATAAATCAATGTTTTTACATCGAGATTTTGATAGAAAAATTGACTTAAGTGTGGAAACGATTTATAATAAAGTAGCTTAAAGTTTTCTTAAACTGAAAGTCAAACAAATTTTATAAGGAGGAATGTCAATAATGAGTATTGGTATCATTATTGCTAGCCACGGTGAATTTGCAGCTGGAATCCACCAATCCGGCTCGATGATCTTTGGGGATCAAGAGAAAGTTCAAGTGGTTACGTTCATGCCAAGTGAAGGCCCGGATGATCTCTATGCTAAATTTAATGCAGCTGTTGCCGCATTTGATGCAGAAGATGAAGTCTTGGTTTTGGCTGACCTTTGGAGTGGTTCTCCATTTAACCAAGCAAGTCGCGTCATGGGAGAAAATCCAGATCGTAAATTTGCGATCATCACAGGATTGAACCTTCCGATGTTGATTCAAGCTTATACAGAACGTTTGATGGATGCAAATGCCGGCGTTGATCAAGTCGCTGCAAACATCATCAAGGAAGCAAAAGACGGTGTCAAAGCCCTTCCAGAAGAATTGAATCCTGTTGAAGAAGCTAGTACAGCCACTGCTGCTCCTGTAGCCCAAGCTGCTATTCCAGAAGGAACGGTTATCGGAGATGGAAAACTCAAGATTAACCTTGCCCGCTTAGATACACGTCTTCTTCATGGACAAGTCGCAACTGCTTGGACACCTGATTCAAAAGCCGATCGGATCATTGTTGCTTCAGATTCTGTTGCTAAAGATGAACTCCGTAAGGAATTGATCAAACAAGCGGCACCGAATGGTGTGAAAGCAAACGTTGTCCCAATTCAAAAATTGATCGACGTTGCAAAAGATCCACGTTTTGGAAATACCCATGCTTTGATCTTATTTGAAACACCTCAAGATGCTCTTCGCGCCATCGAAGGTGGTGTTCCGATTAAAACCTTGAACGTTGGTTCAATGGCCCACTCAACTGGTAAAACCATGGTTAACAATGTGTTGTCAATGGATAAAGATGACGTGGCTACATTTGAAAAAATGCGTGATCTTGGAGTTGAATTTGACGTCCGTAAAGTGCCAAATGACTCTAAGAAAGATTTGTTTGACTTAATTAACAAAGCTAACGTTCAATAATCGATTACTTACGAAAGGATTTTAAACATGTCTATTATTTCTATGGTATTAGTGGTCGTTGTTGCCTTCTTAGCAGGTCTTGAAGGTATCCTTGACCAATTCCAATTCCACCAACCCCTTGTTGCTTGTACCTTAATCGGTTTGGTAACAGGTAACTTGACTGCTGGCATTATGCTTGGTGGTTCACTTCAATTTATTGCACTTGGCTGGGCAAACATTGGTGCCGCAGTTGCACCCGATGCTGCCCTTGCATCTGTCGCTGCTGCCATCATCATGGTACTTGGGGGAGACTTCAGTACAAAAGGAATCGCTGTCGCTCAAAGTGTCGCTATTCCACTTGCAGTTGCTGGTCTTTTCTTGACCATGATCGTCCGTACCCTTTCCGTTGGTTTGGTTCACACTGCCGACGCTGCTGCTAAAAAAGGGGATATCAAAGGTGTAGAACGCGCTCACTTTGTGGCCCTTCTTCTTCAAGGTCTTCGTATCGCCATTCCTGCAGCCCTCTTGTTGATGATTCCTGCTGAAACTGTCAAAACTGCTCTTGAACAAATGCCAAAATGGCTCTCTGATGGAATGCAAATCGGTGGTGGTATGGTTGTAGCCGTTGGTTATGCCATGGTTATCAACATGATGGCGAGCCGTGAAGTATGGCCATTCTTTGCCATCGGTTTTGCTCTTGCAGCTGTTAGCCAATTGACCTTGATCGCCCTTGGAGCAATTGGTGTTGCCCTTGCCTTGATCTACCTTACTCTTTCTAAGAAAGGTGGCAATGGAGGTGGCGGTGCCGCTACTTCTAACGATCCAATTGGCGACATTCTCGAAGACTATTAAGAAAGGTGTGACACTATCATGACTGAAAAATTACAATTATCTAAATCAGATCGTCAAAAGGTTTGGTGGCGTTCAACCTTCTTGCAAGGTTCTTGGAACTATGAACGGATGCAAAACTTGGGTTGGGCATACTCATTGATCCCAGCTATCAAAAAACTTTATACGAAGAAAGAAGACCAAGCGGCTGCTCTTGAGCGTCACATGGAATTCTTTAACACTCACCCATACGTTGCCGCTCCTATCATCGGGGTAACGCTTGCTCTTGAAGAAGAAAGAGCAAACGGTGCCGCTATTGACGATGCTGCCATCCAAGGGGTTAAAATTGGTATGATGGGTCCTTTGGCGGGTATCGGAGATCCAGTCTTCTGGTTTACAGTACGTCCTATCCTTGGTGCCCTTGGTGCATCACTTGCTGCGTCTGGTAACATCCTTGGCCCACTCATCTTCTTTATCGCATGGAATGCGATTCGTATGGCCTTCTTGTGGTACACGCAAGAACTTGGTTACAAAGCAGGTTCTGAAATTACCAAAGATATGTCTGGTGGGATCTTGCAAGACATCACTAAAGGGGCTTCTATCCTTGGGATGTTCATGCTCGCTGTCTTGGTAGAACGTTGGGTATCTATTAAATTCGTCTTCAATGTTTCTTCTGTCAAATTAGACGACAAAGCTTATATCCACTGGGATAAACTTCCTGAAGGATACAAGGGTATCCAAGAAGCCTTCGCTCAAGTTGGTTCAGGCCTATCTCAAACACCTGAAAAAGTTACAACTTTCCAACAAAACTTGGATTCATTGATTCCTGGTTTGATGGGATTACTTCTTACTTTTGCTTGTATGTGGTTGTTGAAGAAAAAAGTATCTCCAATCACCATCATCATCGCTCTCTTTGTAATCGGTGTACTAGCACACGTTGCTGGCTTGATGTAAGCAAAGATCAACTAAAAAGAAGGTTTCGGCCTTCTTTTTATTATGATATAATGGAGTGAACAGCAATACAGGAGGATCTCATGGCTCAATCATTGAATAAAACCGTTGAATTCCATACTACAGGGGTTTCTTACCTTGGAGTGGGGGGAAAGGTTGGAAAAATCCTAGTCGGGAATGCCGCTTTTGAATTTTATGCGGATGCAAATGTAGAAGACTACATCCAAATTCCCTGGCAAGAAATCGAGCGAATCGGAGCCAATGTATCCGGACGTAAAATTAGCCGCCATTTTGAAATCTATACCAGAGAATCAAAATTTCTCTTTGCTTCAAAAGACTCTGGAAAAATTTTAAAGATTGCTCGGGAACATCTAGGAAATGATAAAATTGTCAAACTTCCTACGTTGATCCAAATCATCACGGCTAAAATTAAAAATCTATTTGCAAAATAGAATCTTTTCTTGTATAATAGACGCAAACGGATAAGTAAGTTAAGAGGCTCTTTCAGAAAGTCTGCGGTTGCTGCGAGCAGATAGAAATCTTAATTGAAATTCTACCGTTTCTTTAAAATACAATATTGAATCAAGTGCACACCTGTGAAGTTGGATGGAACCGTGGCTCTGCCACTCCAACACTCTAACAGGTGTGTTTTTTGTTAAAGGAGAAGCTATGTTAGATATTAAACGGATTCGTACAGACTTTGATGCGGTTGCTAAAAAATTGGCAACACGTGGCGTAGATGCAGCTATTTTGAATGAAATGAAAGAAATCGATGCCAAACGTCGAGATATCTTAGTCAAAGTAGAAAATCTCAAAGCAGAGCGTAACACTGTATCTGCTGAAATAGCACAAGCTAAACGCAACAAGGAAAATGCAGATGATAAGATTGCTGCCATGCAAACCCTCTCTGCAGAGGTCAAAGCATTGGATACAGAATTGGCTGAAATCGATGCAAAATTAACTGAATTCACTACTACACTTCCAAATATCCCTGCTGACAGTGTCCCTGTTGGAGCGGATGAGGATGACAACGTTGAGGTTCGCCGTTGGGGAACACCTCGCGAATTTGGCTTTGAACCAAAAGCTCACTGGGATTTAGGTGAAGACCTTGATATCCTTGACTGGGAACGCGGGGCTAAAGTCACTGGTGCTCGTTTCCTCTTCTACAAAGGACTTGGAGCTCGCTTAGAACGCGCTATCTACAACTTCATGTTGGACGAACATGGCAAGGAAGGCTACACTGAAGTCATCCCTCCTTACATGGTCAACCATGATTCTATGTTTGGTACTGGTCAGTATCCAAAATTCAAGGAAGATACTTTTGAACTTAGCGATACCAATTATGTCCTCATTCCAACAGCTGAAGTTCCTTTGACAAACTACTATCGCGATGAAATTCTTGATGGGAAAGACCTTCCAATCTACTTCACCGCTATGAGTCCATCTTTCCGTTCAGAAGCTGGTTCAGCTGGTCGTGATACTCGTGGCTTGATCCGTTTGCACCAATTCCATAAGGTTGAAATGGTGAAGTTTGCTAAACCAGAAGAATCATATGATGAATTGGAAAAAATGGTTGTCAATGCTGAAAATATCCTTCAAAAACTGAATCTTCCATACCGAGTGGTAGCTCTCTCAACTGGAGACATGGGCTTCTCAGCTGCCAAGACTTATGACTTGGAAGTATGGATCCCAGCGCAAAACACCTACCGTGAAATCTCAAGCTGTTCCAATACAGAAGATTTCCAAGCTCGCCGTGCGCAAATCCGTTACCGTGATGAAGCAGATGGCAAGGTAAAACTCCTTCACACTTTGAACGGTTCTGGATTGGCTGTTGGACGTACCGTCGCTGCTATTCTTGAAAACTACCAAAACGAAGACGGTTCTGTGACTATTCCAGAAGTCCTCCGTCCATACATGGGTGGAGCTGAAGTTATCGCACCAAAATAAAGTTTAAAAAAACTGAGTCTTGCAAATTGCAAGCTCAGTTTTTTAATATTTACGAAAACGTTGGTAGCGTTGCTCTAAAAGATCCTCCAGAGATAAGGCTTGTAAAACCTTTAATTCTTCCTGTAATTCCTTCTTCACTTGAGCCAGTAGTTCACCATTTGAAAATCCATGCTCTGGAATCACCTTATCGACAATGCTCATATTTAACAACTCGTGAGAAGTAATCTTCATCAACTCTGCTGCTTCCATGGCACGGCTTCCATCTTTCCAAAGAATAGAGGCGAAACCTTCTGGACTCAAGACTGCATAGATGGAGTTCTCAAGCATCCAAACCTTATCTGCTACAGCAAGAGCCAAGGCACCACCAGAACCACCTTCTCCGATGATAATCGCGATAATCGGAACTTTTAAATCACTCATTTCCATGAGGTTGCGGGCAATGGCTTCACCTTGTCCTCGTTCCTCGGCACCAACACCAGGATAAGCACCCGCTGTATTGATAAAGGTCACAACTGGACGGCCAAACTTCTCCGCTTGCTTCATGAGGCGTAAAGCTTTTCGATAACCTTCTGGATGGGGTTGCCCAAAATTACGTTTTAGGTTATCCTGAAGATTTTTCCCTTTTTGGATCCCTACGACTGTAATGGTTTGATCACCTAAGCGTCCAATCCCACCAATCACTGCACCATCATCACGGAAGTTTCGATCTCCATGTAATTCGATAAAATCATCAAAGATTCCTTGAGCAAAATCAAGCGCAGTCAATCTTCCTTGATCACGTGCCTCTTTTATAATCTGTGTTATTTTACTCATGTTTACCTCCATGAAGGGCCAATAATTGTCCAACTGTTGCTCGGATTTGGCTTCTCTCCACGATCAAGTCAACAAATCCATGTTCTTGTAGAAATTCTGCTTTTTGGAAATCATCTGGCAATTTTTCACGCACAGTTGATTCAATCACGCGCCGACCGGCAAACCCAACCAAGGCTTGACTCTCTGCCATGATAATATCACCTTCCATAGCAAATGAAGCCGTCACCCCACCGGTTGTTGGATCTGTCAATACCGTCAAATAGAATAATTTTTCTTTAGAATGACGTTGAACAGCCGCAGAAATTTTTGCCATTTGCATCAAACTCACGATTCCTTCTTGCATCCGAGCACCACCGGAAGCGGTAAAAAGAACAACTGGCAATTTTTCTTTTGTCGCAAATTCAAATAAACGAGTAATTTTTTCGCCTACTACAGAACCCATTGAAGCCATGATAAAGTTGGAATCCATGATCCCAAGCGCAACTTTTTGCCCTTTAATCAAGGCAGCTCCAGTCAGGACAGCTTCATCCAGTCCTGTCATTTCCCGCACTGCTGCTAATTTCTTCTTATAATTTGGGAAATTCAAAGGATCTGTCGTTTCGATTCCTGTAAACATTTCTTCAAAGCTAGCTGGATCCACTGTCAACGCCAAGCGTTCTTTAGCAGAAATACGGAAGGTATAGCCACAATTCGGGCAGACACGCTCACTACCTAAATCCTTTTGGTAAATGGTATGTTTACAACCTGGGCATTGTGAAAATAGTTCATCAGGAACTTCAGGTTTTGGCTGAGGCTCCTTCCAGGCTGACCTATTCGGATTGATCCGAATATATTTATCTTTTTTAGAAAATAATGCCATTACTTACTCCTTATAATATGCTACAGTATCTGAAGCATTACTATAAAAGCCTGAAACTGTGAAGATGATGTTCATACTTCCCTCACAAGTCCAGGCTTTTTCATCATTCCTTATTATAATTTGGAAGGAATTGTTCCATCAAAAATGCAGTGTCATAATCACCAGCGATCACATGTGAATCTGAAATCAAATCCAACTGGAAACTGCTATTGGTGGTGACACCATCGATTTCCAACTCATAAAGAGCACGCTGCATTTTCATCAGTGCATCAAAGCGATTTTCCCCATGGACAATGATCTTGGCAATCATACTATCATAGTATGGTGGAATCGTATACCCAGGATACACAGCAGAATCCACACGCAAGCCAACCCCACCACTTGGAAGATAGAGATTAGTGATCTTACCAGGGCTAGGTGCAAAGTTGAAGGAAGGATTTTCCGCATTGATCCGGCATTCAATCGCATGGCCTTTAATGACAATATCCTCTTGAGTAACGGATAATTCTTGGCCAGCTGCGATTTTAATCTGTTCCTTAACGATATCAACTCCTGTTACAAATTCCGTGACAGGATGCTCTACTTGGACACGGGTATTCATTTCCATAAAGTAGAACTCACCCTTGCCTTCATCATACAAGAATTCAATCGTTCCAGCATTCTCGTACCCAACTGATTCAGCTGCACGAACAGCTGCAGAACCAATCCGATCACGAAGCGTTTTTCCAATAGCAATCGAAGGGGATTCTTCTAGAACTTTTTGGTTATTTCGTTGAAGAGAACAATCGCGTTCACCTAAGTGAATAACATGTCCATGCTGATCCGCTAAAATCTGTACTTCAATGTGGCGTGCCGGATAAATCACCCGTTCCATATACATGGCACCATTTCCAAAAGCAGCTTGAGCTTCTGAGGAAGCAGATTCAAAAGCAGCAACCAAATCTTCTGGTTTTTCAACCTTCCGAATTCCTTTACCACCGCCTCCTGCAGATGCTTTCAACATCACAGGGTAACCAATACGCTCTGCAATCTCGAGGGCTTCTTCAGCAGTATACACTTCACCATCTGATCCAGGAATAACAGGTACTCCTGCTTTGATCATCTGTTTACGAGCATTAATCTTATCCCCCATCAAATCCATGACTTTAGCAGAAGGACCAATAAATTTAATGCCCACTTCCTCACACATGGTCGCAAATTTTGAGTTTTCACTTAAAAATCCAAAACCAGGATGGATAGCTTCTGCTCCTGTTAGAACAGCTGCAGACAAGACAGCACTCATATTCAAATAAGACTCTGTTGATTTAGCAGGTCCAATACAGACTGCTTCATCCGCTAGTAAGGTATGCAAGGCTTCTTTATCAGCAGTAGAATACACTGCAACCGTCTCGATGCCAAGTTCACGAGCCGCACGAATAATACGAACTGCAATCTCACCACGATTGGCGATTAAGATCTTACGAAACATAGATAGGCCTTTCTTAATTTCCAATTGCAAACGTAAGCGTTCCTGAAGCTGCAAGCTTACCGTCTACTTCTGCTTTCGCTTCAACAACAGCAATTGTTCCACGACGTTTGACAAAAGTAGCTGTCATCACCAGTTGATCTCCTGGAACGACTTGTTTTTTAAACTTCACCTTGTCCATCCCTGCATAAAAGACTAATTTTCCTTTATTTTCAGGTTTTGACAACTCTAGTACACCTGCTGTTTGTGCCAAAGCTTCCATGATGAGAACACCTGGCATAACAGGATATTGTGGAAAATGTCCATTAAAAAATGGTTCATTAATTGTCACGTTCTTAATGGCAACAATCGTATCTTCGCTTGTTTCCAATACGCGATCCACCAAAAGCATTGGGTAACGATGCGGCAAAGCCTCACGAATAGCATTAATATCAATTGTCATTTGATTCGAACCAATCCTTTTCCAAATTCAACCATTTCTTCATTCGTTACCAAAATTTCAGTGACTACCCCATCTTTAGGTGCTGGGACTTCATTCATCACTTTCATGGCTTCGATAATCAAGAGTGTTTGACCCTTAGTAACTTTGTCTCCTACAGATACAAAGGCTGATTTATCCGGTGCTGGCGACAAGTAAGCCACCCCAACCAATGGACTTTCAACCACATCACCTTCTGCAGCCTGAGCTGGAGCAGCAACTGGTTCAGCCGCTACAGCTGGAGTTGCTGGGGCTTCAACAACAGGGGCTACTACAGGAGTTTGAGGAGTTGCTACCACTTCAACTGCAGGAGCAACCGGTGTAGCCGCAACTGAACTCGTTTGGTTTTTACTCAAATTCAATTCTTCGCCATTATTTTTATATGAGAATTCACGCAAAGTTGACGCATCAAATTGAGCCAACAAATCTTTGATTTCAGAAATATTCATGAATTAACCCTCCCAACGTTTAAAGGCCAGAACAGCATTGTGTCCTCCAAAACCAAAGGTATTTGAGATAGCATACTGAATATCCGCTTCTTGACCTTCACCATAAACAACGTTTGCTTCGATATAGTCAGACAATTCTTTGGTACCAGCAGTTTTTGGTACAAAGCTGTGACGAATCGCTTCGATGGTAGCAATCGCTTCAACCGCACCAGCAGCACCAAGCAAGTGTCCTGTAAATGATTTAGTAGATGATACAGGAACTTCTTTACCAAGTACAGAAACAATAGCTCCGCTTTCACCTTTCTCATTGGCTGGTGTAGATGTACCATGTGCGTTGACATAATCGACATCTTCAGGCTTGATACCAGCTTCATTGATCGCTAATTTAATCGCTTTAGCCGCACCTGAACCATCTGGTGTTGGTGTTGTCATATGGTAAGCATCACAGTTTGATCCGTAACCAACAATCTCAGCCAAGATGTTAGCACCACGTTTTTGAGCATGTTCCAAGCTTTCAATAACGAGAACCCCTGCACCTTCCCCCATCACAAAACCATTACGGTCTTTGTCAAATGGAATAGATGAACGTTCTGGGTCTTCCGTTGTTGAAAGGGCCGTAAGGGCATTGAAACCACCGATACCAATCTTAGTAATCGAAGCTTCAGCACCACCTGCCAAAACAACATCATGCATACCAAATTTAATTTCACGGAAAGCTTCACCAATTGCATCATTGGCAGAAGCACAAGCTGTTGTCACGGATTTACATACCCCTTGAGCCCCAATCTTAAGTGCGATGTTTCCAGCACCCATGTTTGAAAGAGCTTTTGGAATAAACATTGGTTGGATTCTCTTCATCCCACGTTCATGCATCCGGATAATTTGATCTTCCAATTCTTGCAAACCACCGATACCAGATGATACAATCACACCTACACGATCGCGGTCTTCTTCTTCCATATTCAAGCCTGAATTTTCAATAGCTTCCATCGCAGCATAGATTGCATACAATGAGTAAGTATCCATACGATTTTGATCTTTTTTCACAAAATATTTATCGAATGGGAAATCTTGAATTTCACCAGCATTAAAGACTGGAATTTCAGAAGCATCAAATTTCGTAATGGGCTTGATTCCAATTTTTCCTTCATGAAGGCTATTCCAGAACTCCTCTGGTGTATTTCCGATTGGTGAGGTTACACCGTAACCTGTAACAACAACACGATTTGTAGACATATATATTCTCCTTTTGTCGGATGGATATTTAAGTAAGTGATTTTCGATCAGTAAGCATTCATTATTGCATAGTCATGCCGCCATCAATGGCAATTGTTTGACCAGTTAAATATTCTTGACCTGCCAAGAAAGCCGCAACTTCTGCCACTTCTTCAGCTTGACCAATTCGTTTCATTGGCACTTGAGCTAGCATGGCATCTTTCATTTTCTCTGGAATAGCGTCTGTCATATCTGATTCAATGAAACCAGGTGCAATGGCATTCACACGAACGCCACGAGCCGCAACTTCACGCGCAACGGATTTGGTAAAACCAATCAATCCAGCTTTTGAAGCTGCATAGTTCGCTTGACCAATATTCCCCATTAGACCAACAACAGAGGACATGTTGATAATGGCACCTTGACGAGCCTTAGACATCGGTTTTAAGACAGCTTGAGTCATATTAAAGGCACCGGTCAAGTTGATTTTCAAGACCCGTTCAAAATCTTCTTCAGTCATTTTCAACATCAACTTGTCGTTTGTAATGCCAGCGTTATTGACCAAAACATCAACACTTCCAAGCTTTTCAATTGCTTCAGCCACCATACGTTGCGCATCTTCGCCATTAGAAATATCTCCAGAAATACCAACAACAGTCACACCATAGTCAGCAAACTGTGCAAGCAAGTCCTCAGAAATTTCAGAACGTCCATTTAGGACAACATTGGCACCGAGACTCGCAAATTTATGAGCCACAGCCAATCCAATTCCGCGTGTTGAACCTGTTACAAAAACATTTTTATTTTTAAGTTCCATCTTTACCTCGTTTTAAGCATTCAGAAGTGCATCTAGACTAGCCTGATCTTCGACGTTATGAGTTGGAAGAGTTTTATCAATTTTCTTCAAGAATCCTGACAAGACTTTTCCAGGTCCGATCTCGATGACTTCATCTACACCAAAGTCTTGAATCGTAGCAATTGAATCATAGAAACGAACCGGTTCTTTTACTTGACGGGCCAAAAGTGCTTTCACATCTTCTGACTTCATGATAGTAGCTTCTGTATTCCCAACTAAAGGAAGATCAAAATCATTAAATGATACTTTTTCTAGTTCAGCCGCCAATTTTTGACTAGCAGATTCCAGTAAGGCTGTGTGGAATGGACCTGACACATTCAAAGGGATCAAGCGTTTGGCACCTGCTTCCTTCAATAGTTCCACAGCATAGTCCACAGCTGCAACCTCACCACCAATCACAATTTGTGCTGGTGTATTGTAGTTAGCTGGTGTCACTACACCCTTTTCGGATGCTTGTTGACAAATCTCTTCGATCAAACTTGGATCTGTATTCATAACAGCAACCATTTTCCCACTTCCAGCAGGAGCTGCTGTTTCCATGAATTCACCACGTTTCGCAACCAAAGCTACTGCATCTTCAAACGGAAGAGCTCCAGCCGCAACTAAGGCAGAATATTCCCCCAAAGAGAGACCGGCAACAATATCAGGAGTGATACCATTTTCTACTAAGAGACGATAAATGGCTACTGACGTTGTCAAAATAGCTGGTTGAGTATAGCGTGTCTGATTCAGTTTTTCTTCGTTAGAATCAATCAATTCACGCAAATCATAGCCTAGAATACGACTAGCCGTATCAAATGTCTCTTTAACAACGGGATAAGCCGCATACAAATCGCTCGCCATGCCCAATTTCTGAGCCCCTTGACCAGCAAATAAGAACGCACGTTTTGTCACTATCCTAATCCTTTCGACGTTTTTAGACGTTTACATCTGCCCAACGAGCAGCTTCTTCTTTAATCACCTTGGCAGCACCTGTGTAAAGGTCTTCCAAGATTTCTGCACATGTTTCTTCTTTACGAACAAGACCTGCAATTTGTCCAGCCATAACTGAACCATATTCCACATCTCCATCAACAACAGCGTTACGAAGGGCACCTGCACCAAGCTCTTCAATTTCCTCTTGAGTCTTCTTACCAGCCAAGAAATCTTTTTCAGCTTGGTTATATTCTGTAGCCAATTTATTCTTAATCGCACGAACTGGGTGTCCAACAACTGAGGCTGAAATAACAGTATCAATATCTTTAGCCTTCAAAATCTTATCTTTGAAGTTTTGGTGTGCATTAGATTCCTTAGCAACAGCGAAACGAGTACCAACCTGAACAGCTTCTGCTCCAAGCATAAGAACAGCAGCCATACCACGTCCATCTGCAACACCACCAGCACCAATAACTGGGATAGATACCGCATCCGCAACCTGGCGAACAAGTGCCATGGTTGTCAATTTACCAATGTGACCACCAGCTTCCATACCTTCTGCGACAACAGCATCAGCTCCAAGTTTTTCCATACGTTTAGCAAGTGCTACCGATGGAATAACTGGGATTACTGTAATTCCAGCTTCGTGGAAACGCTCCATATATTTACCTGGGTTTCCGGCACCTGTTGTAACAACCTTAACACCCTCTTCGATAACGAGGTCGACGATGTCATCTGCAAATGGTGACAAAAGCATGATATTAACACCGAATGGTTTGTCAGTGATTTGTTTTACTCTATCAATATTAGCTTTTACCACTTCTTTAGGGGCATTACCACCACCAATAATTCCGAGTCCACCAGCATTTGAAACGGCTCCAGCCAAGTCTCCATCAGCAACCCAGGCCATACCACCTTGGAAGATTGGATATTTAATATTCAATAGTTCAGTAATTCGTGTTTGCATTATACCTACCTCTTTTTTCGCTTAAGTAATAGTTTGAGTTTAAAAGATTGTTTCTTTGAGCCTCAAACTATTACCTAAACAAGAGAGAATATCTTTCGATACTCTCATCTATCATTATTTTGTTTTTTCTTCTACGTAAGCGACAAGGTCACCAACTGTAGACAATCCTTCTTCAGTTTCGATTTGGATGTCAAAAGCATCTTCAATTTCAGAGATAACTTGGAACAAATCCAATGAATCTGCTTCTAAATCTTCGAATGTAGATTCAAGAGTTACTTCTGATGGTTCTTTACCAAGTTCTTCAACGATAATTTCTTGTACTTTTTCAAATACTGCCATGATAGGCCTCCTTAAAAAATAATATATAAATTTTTAAAATGTGTTTCCACATGTTTAACTAGATTGTAACAAGAAGTGTGCCCCATGTCAAACCTCCACCGAATCCTGTCAGAAGAATTTTTTGACTTCCATCCATCTTGATTCGATGATTCTCGACACACTCCGATAATAGAATGGGAATACTAGCAGCACTAGTGTTCCCATATTCCATCATATTTGCTGGGATTTTCTCTCTAGAGACACCCAGTTTTTTTGACATCTTATCTAACATTCGGTCATTCGCCTGGTGTAAGAGAAAATAGTCAATCTCTTCTGCTTCCATAGAGGCGTCTGCTATCATTTTTTGAATACTTTTCGTGACATCACGAATGGCAAAATCAAAAACTGCCCTTCCGTCCATTGTCAGATATTTTCGATCAGAAACTTCATCTGAATAAGGAGAAGACAGACCCAGATAGCATGACTCAAGGCTAGCCCCTCGGCTACCATCCGTAAAAAGATTTTCAGCCAAAAACGATTTTTGATCGCTCGCTTCAAGCAAGACACCACCAGCCCCATCTCCAAAAAGTACTGAAGTGGAACGGTCTGACCAGTCTAATACTTTTGAAAGCGTCTCACTACCGATCACAATTCCTCGCCGGTACATACCTGAAGAAATGTATTTTTCAGCAGTGGCTAATGCAAATACAAATCCGCTACATGCTGCAGTCAGATCAAAGGCAAAAGCTCGAGAAGCTCCAATATTAGCTTGTACCCGGGCTGCAGTTGATGGCATTAAGCTGTCTGGAGTAATCGTAGCAACAACGATGAAATCAATTTCCTCAGCATCTAAGTTTGCTTTTGCTAATAATCTTTGTGCAACAATTGTTGCTAGATCACTTGTCGTCTCATCTTTTGAAATGTGACGCCGAAGGATACCTGTCCGACTACTGATCCATTCATCACTTGTATCCATGATCTCAGCCAAATCATCATTTGATACGACTTGGTCAGGTGCATAATGAGCAACTTGACTAATTTTAGCAAAGACCATTATTTAATTTCCTCCAAGAAACGATACAGATTTTGCAATCCTTTTTGCATCACTTTCTTCTCTTCGGGACTCATATCTCCAATAATCTGGTTGACCATCCGTTTATGGAATTGCTGATGAAGACGATAAAGTAGACGACCGTTCTTCGTTAAACTCAAGTGTACAACCCGGCGATCAACTTCCGATCTTCTTCTTTCGATATACCCTTTGCGCTCAAGATTATTCAAACTTGTCGTGACAGTCCCCAAAGTTACCATCAACTCCCGTGAAATATCACTCGGGGTTGCATTCGGTGTCGAACCAATCACATCGATCGTATGCATTTCTTTAATAGAAACATCTTTGAATCGACTTGCTCTTAGGCTCGACTCCTCAATAACCAAAACATTATTAAAGATGGATGTTAAATAGTCGTTAACTAATTGGTAATTCAAAACTCCACCTCCTAATTTTACTTTGATAGTCAAATTTTATCAAAAATGAAAATAATTTGCAAGCATTTTTTCACAAAACATAGAAAAATTACAAATTTATTTTCCTTTAAATTGTGGCCGACGTTTCTCAGAGTAGGCAATAACCCCTTCCTTGAAATCTTCTGTAAATGCTAGTTTCTTTTGCAAATCCAATTCAAGACCCGCATATTGGTCCCATTCTTTCAAGAATGCTTCCCAAACCATTTCTTTCATGGCAGCATAAGAATTTGAAGATCCTCTTCTTAATTTTTTAAGCAATTGCTCAACTGTTTTATCGAGTCTTTCAGATTCACAAACACGATAAGCTAGGCCATAATCAAATGCCTTTTCAGCAGTCAAGGCTTCACCCGTCATTACTAAATGAGTAGCCCGAGACATGCCAATGGCTTTTCCTAACAAGAATAACCCACCCGCATCCGGTGCTAAACCAACCCCAACAAAGGCTTGGATAAATTTAGTACGATCACTAATAATACAAAAATCAACAGCTACTGCAATGTTAGCAGCTGCTCCAGCAACCGCTCCATCTGCCATCATAATAACCGGTTTTGGCAATTGCTTGATTTTCTTTGAAATCGTATTAACTAATTCGGCAATTAAAACAAGAGACTCGATGTCATCCGCATCGACTGCGCGTTTCATTTCGCTTAAATCTCCACCAACTGAAAAGATTTTCCCTTCTGCTGATAGAATAATGAATTTTACTTCCTCATTTTTTTCTGCATCTTCCAGGGCAGCCAAAATTTCCTGACACATTGGAATGTTAAAACCATTGGATACTTCAGGACGATTTAAAGAGATTGTCGCGAGGTCGTTTTCGACAGAATACAAAATTGTTTCAAACATCACAGACTCCTTTTGTTTAAATATAAAATATTTTGATATTAAAACTTTTGAATTATAACATATCATACCACAAAAAAGTAAAATAGTAAAATATATCTATAAGATGTAACAAAATTGTAAAATTTGAATAATTACAATTTCTCTCCTCTACAGAATCAATTATTTTATGCCCTATCTGTAAATACATTGTATCAATAACTGAACTTTGATATAATGTATTAATGAAACTATTAAGGAGAAAATATGAAAGTAACTAAATTCGGTGGAAGTTCTCTAGCATCAGCTTCTCAATTAAAAAAAGTACTTGATATCATTAAAGATGATCCAGAAAGAAGATTTGTAGTTGTATCAGCTCCAGGCAAACGCAACGCTGAAGATACAAAAGTAACAGACGCTCTGATCCGGTATTATAAAGAATTTACTTCAGATAAGGATGTCACACAAACACAACAGTGGATTATTGAACGTTATCGTGCCATTACAGAAGAATTGGGTCTCAAAGATTCCATTATTCAAGAAATTGCTGAAGATATCTATGATTTAACAAATTTACCTAAAAAAGGGAATCCATTCACATACGATGCATTCCTAGCAGCAGGCGAAAATAACAATGCTAAACTCATTGCTGCTTATTTCAATCAAAATGGATTAGAAGCAAGATACATCCATCCAAAAGAGGCAGGGATTACAGTCACTGCAGAACCTTCCAACGCTCGTATATTACCATCTAGTTACGATAAAATTGAAGAACTAAAAGACTCAAGTGAAGTGATTGTCATTCCAGGATTCTTTGGTGTTACTCAAGATGGTGATATTTGTACATTTTCTCGTGGTGGATCTGATATTACTGGATCGATCATTGCAGCAGGTGTAAAAGCAGACTTATACGAAAACTTTACAGACGTAAATGGTATTTTTGCAGCACATCCAGGTATTATTAAACACCCACATTCTATTCCTGAATTAACCTACAAAGAAATGCGTGAATTAGCCTATGCTGGTTTTTCAGTCTTACATGATGAAGCACTTGTTCCAGCATACAGAGGTAAAATTCCATTAGTCATTAAAAATACAAATAATCCAGACCACCCTGGAACCCGCATTGTTTTGGAACATTCAAATGATCATGTGACTGTTGTAGGGATTGCAGGTGATTCAGGATTCGTTAGTATTAACACTACAAAATACCTTATGAACCGCGAAGTCGGTTTTGGTCGAAAAGTCCTTCAAATTTTAGAAGATCTCAATATCAGTTGGGAACATATGCCAACAGGAATTGATGATTTATCCATCATTTTGCGTTCACGTGAACTGACTCCAATCAAAGAACAAGAGATTCTGAAACAATTAACACAAAAGCTAGAAGTTGACACAGCCGAAATTGAACATGATCTTTCTATCATTATGATTGTTGGTGAGAAAATGAAGAGTCAGGTAGGGGTTACTGCCACTGCAGCCAAAGCACTATCAGAAAATGAAGTGAATATTCAAATGATCTCGCAAGGTTCTAGTGAAGTTTCCATTATATTCGTTGTAAGTAAAGATCAAGAAGAAAAAGCAATTAAAGCCTTATATCAAGCATTTTTCCCAAATAACTAAATAGAGAAAAGCTCCGTTAACTAAACGGAGCTTTAATTAACATTAAAATGAAAAGTAAAAAAAAGATCAATTACTTGATCTCTTTTATTCTATACTCCGCCAGTAGGACTCGAACCTACGACATCATGATTAACAGTCATGCGCTACTA
>NZ_JAJCHF010000010.1:0-72148 GCF_020554365.1 Streptococcus sp. 210928-DFI.4.42 | reverse complement strand
CGTCAGAGTCAGTTTCAAGTTCTGAATCGGTATCTACGTCCGAGTCAGTTTCAACGTCTGAGTCAGTTCCAAGTTCTGAATCGGTGTCGATGTCCGAGTCAGCCTCAACGTCAGAGTCAGTTTCAAGTTCTGAATCGGTATCTACGTCCGAGTCAGTTTCAACATCTGAATCAGTGTCTACGTCTGAGTTAGTCTCGACTTCCGAGTCATTGTCAGCCTCAGAATCAGTATCAGTATCAGGATCCGAGTCTGTATCAACGTCTGAATCTGCATCGACATCCGAATCAGTTTCAACGTCTGAATCAGTGTCGACATCCGAGTCGGTTTCAATTTCTGAATCGGTCTCAACGTCCGAATCCGTATCAACATCTGAGTCAGTATCTACTTCAGAGTCATTGTCAGCATCCGAGTCGGTTTTTGTTTCCGAATCAGTTTCAGTCTCTGAGTCTGTGTCAATGTCTGAATCATTATCAACCTCCGAATCGGTCTCAACGTCAGAATCAGTTTCTGTATCTGAATCAGTGTCAACATCAGAATCAGTCTCGACATCTGAGTCAGTCTCAACATCCGAGTCAGTATCTACTTCAGAATCGGTTTCAACGTCTGAGTCCGTGTCGACATCTGAATCGGTTTCAATATCTGAATCAGTGTCAACATCAGAATCAGTCTCAACGTCAGAATCAGTCTCAACGTCCGAATCCGTATCAACATCTGAGTCAGTCTCGACTTCAGAGTCATTGTCAGCATCCGAGTCGGTTTCAGTGAGTCAATCTCAATCAGGATCAATATCTGGTAGTGGTTCACAATCAACTTCTGGTTCAGAATTATTGTCTTCATCAGAATCAGCAAGTGGTTCACAAAAACACAGCCAATCTGTGGCGCTTCCGAATACTGGCGAAACAGGATCTGTGACATCAGCTCTTCTTGGGGTTGTTACAGGGTTAGCTGGAATTGCTGGACTGACCCGACGTAAAAAGAAGGGGAACTGATCTAGTAGGAAATATCATTTTTTCGAGTGAATCTCATAGGAGATTCACTTTTTTTACTAGTAGAATGAAGTGTTTTTAATTTCTTGCAAAAAATTCGAAAACAAAAACAAAAATAAATAAGTTTTTTATAGCAAATTACTTGAATCTACGTAGTATTCCTGTATAATTAATAATGACAACAATGTAAGGGGAATATCATGCAATTTAAGCGTTCAAAAGGAAACTTTCGTGAAACAGATCGTGTCGTACGCTTCAAATTAATTAAATCAGGAAAAAATTGGCTTCGGGCATCAACAGCTGCTCTAGGCCTCTTTCGCGTGGTGCGTGGGCAAGTGGAGGAGACCATCATTGCCAACGTACAGCAAGATCAAATAGAAAGTCAAAAGAATAACCAAGCCTTCTTAAAAGGTTTGATTACGGTAGGGACTGTTTTTGGTGGTGCTGTGCTTGCTACGACTACTAAGGCGGAGGATGCAACATCACTTGCACCAACGGTTTCTGAGACAAAAGAGGAAACCTTGGCAGAAGTGGATAGTGTGGTCTTAGCAAAAACTTCAAGCCAGCCTTCAGAATCCATCTCTGTTTCAGAATCGACTAGTTTTTCTACATCTGTGAGTGCATCTGCTTCGATCAGTGAATCTACGTCTTTGTCCTTGAGCGAAGTTGGATCAACTGCATTATCAACGGCACTTAGTGAGTCTGCTCAAGCTCTAGAGTCAGAGGTAGTTGTTGAAGAGCCGACTAGTTTAGAAGAAGCTGTTGTTTTGGAACAAAATACTTCTGAAGCTGAATTGCTCCAAGAAATTGCAGGAAACTATGCATCTAAAATGACGGACACTGAGCGCCGAGCAGTGGTCGAAGCGGTCATTAACAAAGTGCAGGCCGAAGTGGCTGCAAGTAATAACTTGATCCATACCAATGCCAGTGCTCAAGCTTATGCTGACCAGCGCGATCGTTTGGAGAAAGCTGTCGATGAGATGATGACGACCTTGACAGCTGCAGGTTTTGTGGGAAATACAAATGTAGATGGGAAACCTGCGATCTCTGCTCAGTTGGCTCCTCTAGCTGAGGAAACATACTTGGCTGATGATGTATTGGATATGAGCCCGAACCCAGAAGATCCCAATGGTGCGAGTGTAGAAGATCCTACACTTGACACACCAGGATATGCTAAGGATCCTCATCTAGATAAAGATCTCTTAAGATTTTCGCCTGAAGAGTTGAAAAATTTTTTAGGTGAACCCTACACCAATCGTTATACATTTGGTATTTGGGACTTTGTGAATAAACAAGGAGAGTCACTTGGTTACTATGCGACCATGTCGATTGATATCAGTGAGATAGATCCGGAAAAGCATAAGGCAATGGATGTTTATTTCCGCATTGTCCGAAAATCAGATGGGGCTGAAATTTTTTCACAAACTGTATCTCCAGAAGGATATGGCCAAGATATTCAATTACCAAAAGAAGTACTAATTGGTCAGGCTCCCCTTGGGAACAAGGTTTTTAATTCGGAACCTTCTACAGGTAATGGGACCTTTGGAATGCTAACGAATTTTATTCCGGAACAGGCTTTCTTATTCCGGAGTATTTATGATGTCATGACGCCTGAGAATCAGGGGCAATTGATTAGGACGTATCCTAGTATCAAAATTCCATCTATGATGGGACAACAATCGACCTTCTATAGAGAAGTGGACCCGAATGGTAGATGGTTTAATGGGCAATATGAACCAACGGGGAAAGAAAGATCCTTACTAGAGTATAGAATCTACGGATTGGAAGGCCAGCATTATACAGCTTCCAATCCACGCGAATTTCCTGGTTATGTACAGGTCCCAGCGCATACCGTGTTCCCGAATCGTAAAAGTGGGGTGTTCGATAATAGTAAGAATGGGAAATCAAGAATTGAACTATTAGGGGATGCGCGTGAGCATTTCATTAAAAGTGAAGTTGTCACCCTTAATCAAAATGGTGATTATTCTCTTCGCTACTATGTTTTAGATCCTTCTAAAATCCATGATGTTAGTAGTGGTGATGTAGGAAACGCTAAGGTAACCGATGTATATACACTTGTTTATGAAAAAGAATTTAAACAAGATAGTACGGATAACCTTTCAGATTTAGGTGGAACTCGTAAAGTTGAAAGTAAAAACAAGGATTATTTCCTGAATGTTACACCAAAACGAATAGATTACCAACATTTTGAGTTGGATATTACAGGTTGGTTCTCTAGTAAGGAGACAGTTACATACACTGATGAGAAAACAGGAATAGAATATACTGTTCCAAAACCATTCACGGAACTTCCAAAATCAGCCTACCTCGATAAAAATACGACCATGGTCGTTGGAGAAGATGCAACACCTCAAGGAGCAGATGGTTTTTCCAACTTCAAACAAACGATCAAAAAAATAGTAGATTCATATCCCTTAACGAGTGTGAATTATTACTATCGGAAGATGACACCGTCAGAATCTGCTTCACAATCTCAAAACTTCTCGATTTCAACTTCAGAGTCACTAGTTTCAGAATCCATTTCATCTTCTCAATCTGTTTCGGTCAGTGAGTCCGTTTCCTTGTCACAAGCATCTAGCTTCGCCAGTCAATCAGATTCACAGGTTTCAACCTCGATTTCCTTGTCACAATCTGTATCGACAAGCGAATCCAACTCGTTGGTTCAGGAATCGATCTCCACTAGTCAGTCGGAGTCTCTAGTCCAAGAGTCGGTTTCAGCCAGTCAATCAGATTCCTTGATTAAAGAATCCGTATCTGCCAGCCAGTCTGATTCGTTGGTTCAGGCCTCTGTTTCAGCAAGTCAATCGGATTCGTTAGTTCAGGCCTCAGTCTCTGCTAGCCAGTCCGAGTCGCTGCTCAAAGAGTCGGTTTCTTCAAGCCAGTCAGATTCATTGGTTCAAGAGTCCGTTTCGGCAAGCCAATCAGAGTCGTTGGTCCAAGCCTCAGTTTCTGAGAGTGAATCGGAATTATTGGTTCAGGAGTCTGTATCGGCCAGTCAATCCGATTCGCTGGTTAAAGAATCTGTCTCAGCAAGTCAGTCAGATTCGCTGGTCCAAGAGTCGGTATCATCCAGTCAATCAGACTCACAATCAAAAGCAGCATCAGCATCTAAGAGTGAGTCTGAAAAAGCCTCTAAATCTGTTTCGTTGAGTCAGTCGGTATCCTTATCTAATTTAGCATCTAGATCAATTTCTGTGTCTCAATCGCAGTCGACATCAGCTGTTGGATCGGAGGAAGTGGTTTCTCAACTGATTTCCTTGTCACAATCTATTTCGATGAGCAAAAAGCTGTCAGAATCCGTTTCGTTGAGTCAGTCAGATTCCTTGCTTCAGGAATCCGTATCTGCTAGCCAATCAGAGTCGTTGGTTCAGGAATCTGTATCGGCCAGTCAGTCAGAGTCGTTGGTTCAAGAATCCGTTTCTGCGAGCCAGTCTGATTCGCAGGTACAAGAGTCAGTCTCAGCGAGTCAGTCCGATTCCTTGATACAAGAATCAGTTTCCGCGAGTCAGTCTGATTCCTTGGTTCAGGAATCTGTATCGTCTAGCCAATCAGAGTCTTTGGTAAAAGCCACAGTTTCAGCAAGTCAGTCTGAGTCATTGGTACAAGAATCAGTTTCAGCAAGTCAGTCTGAGTCGTTGGTACAAGCGTCAGTTTCAGCGAGCCAATCAGACTCGCAGGTACAAGCCTTGGTTTCAGTGAGTCAATCAGAGTCGTTAGTACAAGAATCAGTTTCCGCCAGTCGATCAGACTCCTTGGCTCAGACATCTGTATCGTCTAGCCAATCAGAGTCTTTGGTTCAAGCATCAGTTTCAGCGAGCCAATCAGAATCGTTAGTACAAGAATCGGTTTCAGTGAGTCAATCACAATCTACTTCTGATGTCGAATCTAAGTCTCAAAATACAGAATCTATGTCCTTTTCTCGTTCTGATTCAATGAGTCAGTCGGAATCGCAAGTATCGACTGATTTGCAATCAACATCATGGAGTCAGTCAGAATCACAAGTTCAAGCTTCGATCTTTGCAAGTCAATCAGAGTCGTTGGTTCAGGAATCTGTATCTGCCAGTCAATCAAAGTCGTTGGTTCAAGCATCGACTTCAGCGAGCCAATCTGAGTCACAAGTTCAAGCATCAGTCTCCGCAAGCCAGTCTGAATCGTTGATACAAGCTTCGATCTCTAATAGCTACTCAGAGTCGTTGGTCCAAGCTTCGGTTTCCGCGAGTCAATCAGATTCATTAGTTCAAGCTTCTGCTTCGACAAGCGAATCGGCTTCAACTTCTCATGTCGTAGCTGCATCGCAGGTTTCAGAGTCTGGATCGTTCTCTCGATCCGTTTCTGAGAGTCTATCTGCTTCACAATGGACATCCCATTCAGGATCTCTAGCGTCGGCCTCGCTATCGAAGTCTGACTCCTATAGCCAATCAGCTTCACTCCTTTCAACAAGCGAATCGGCTTCAACGTCCATGCCAGTATCTGAATTTCCTTTGACGAGTGTTTCAGATTCTATAAGCGCATCATCGACAGAGAGTCAATCCTTATCGCAGGAAATTTCTGAATGGATTAGTGTGTCTTATGCGTCAAGTTTTTCTGCTGTGACAAGTTCTTCGGAGTCTGTCGTGTCTTCGTTTGGCACCTCTTACTCAGAATCTCCATCAGACACAAGCTCACTAAGTGCGACGCGTTCTTCAGAACCTGCTCTTCCAGAGACAGGTGCCCATCCTTCATCTAATATTCTTGCTACAGGAGCTTCCATTCTTCTGTCTGGATTAGCCCTTTTAGGAATTCGGAAAAAGGATGGCAAATAAAACCTTAAAAGACCGGAATGAACTGGTCTTTTATTGATCTAGAATGTCTAAGAAGTTGGGAAATATGTTATAATGGACAAGGAAGTTTTGAGTAAAGTGATATAGAGAAGGATACCTGTGAGAAATGTATCTGTCTATATGCAATTACAATATAGGATCAATAATAAGAGTTTGAGGGAAAAAATGAAAATCCATTTCACAAATTTATTTGGGCAATCTTCGCAAAGTGTTGCTTTAATGGCGCAAAATGATATTATGAATGTGGTTCGTGAACTCGGGGTTAATGAACTTGGGATCTACTTTTATGATCAAACTAATGAACCGGCTGGTGAGTTGAATTCACGGATGGACGGTATTTTAGCTGGTGTAGCTTTTGGAGATATCGTCTTCGTTCAATCACCCTCTTGGAACGGAATTGAGTGGGATAATCGTTTGGTGGATAAGTTAAAACTCCTTCAAACCAAGCTGGTCATGTTTATCCATGATGTCCCGCCGCTCATGTTTGAAAGTAATTATTATCTCATGCCTGCTTATATTGAGATGTATAATAAAAGCGACCTTGTTGTTGTCCCATCAGAACAGATGTACCATCGTCTAGTATCAGAAGGGCTTACAGTAAAAAAATATGTGGTCCAAAAGTTGTGGGATTTGACCCACAGTTTGGATCTCTACACTCCACAATTTGAGAAAAAGTTGATCTTCTCAGGAAATCCTTCGCGTTTCCCTCATATCATCGATTGGAAATATGATACCCCCCTTCATGTCTATACCGAACCAGTTGAAGGAGTCGATTATTCTAAGGTCCATATCGAAGGCTGGCGGACCAAGCAAGAGTTGCTTCTCGAACTTTCCAAGGGTGGTTTTGGACTTGTCTGGGGAAATTCAGAGAATCCTGAGGATGAGCGGGATTACTACAAAGAAAATATTTCCTACAAACTATCAACCTATCTTTCTGCTGGTCTTCCAGTAGTGGTACCAGATTATTTGTCAAATGCAGACTATATTCGAGAAAAAGGGATCGGATTTGTAGCCTCCAGTCTCGAAGAAGCCAATCGTTTGGTTCAAGACTGCACAGAAGAAGAGTATGCCCAAATGGTTCAAAAGGCTCAACATACTTCTTATTTGATTCGCAATGGCTATTTTACAAAGAAATTATTTGTTGATAGTGTCATGGCTTTAGGAAAATAAATAGAATAAAATAGGATTCTTCAGACATAAATCTGAAGAATTTTTTATTGAATACGGTACCAAGGCTATAATTTTTTACAATATTAAGGATTAGTGACAAATAAGTGTAGAAAATAAGCAAATTATGGTAAAATAAGTTGAGATAAAATGCTCTAAAGGCACATATTTAAAGGCTGTTTTCCAAGTGGAAGAGTCAAAATGAGTAAGAGAAAGTTTAAAAGAAATGTTAAAACGATCTGAAGTAGGAAAGAGATTTTGTTGGACGATATTTTTCGTCTTTATTTATGTTTTGGGAAGTAAAATTTCCCTGCCTTTTGTTGACTTATCAAAGGCCTTGAGACTCAATGAGGGAACGACAACGGGCTTGCAGCTCTCAAGCGCTGTGATGGGGGGAAACCTCCGCGGGATGTCGATCTTTTCGATCGGTCTATCCCCATGGATGTCTTCCATGATTTTGTGGCGGATGTTTACCGTTTCAAAACGCTTTAACCTCGAAAAAACCAGCACGGAGATTGTGGAACGGCGAAAGATGTACGTAACCTTGGTGCTCGCCATCGTCCAGTCTTTGGCAGTGGCCATGTATCTCCCTTTGAAGACAGGGTTGAACTCTGGACTTGTCATTGCGGTCAATACCATGATTATGGTAGCTGGAGCCTTCTTTTTAGTTTGGCTCTCCGATCTAAATGCCGCTTTGGGGCTTGGAAGCTCTGTGGTCATCATGATGGCTGGGATGGTTATGTACCTGCCAGAAGACGTGATGCAGACCCTTTCAAATGTCAATAATATACCAGAAATCGCTTATGTTCTGGGCGTGATTTTCATCTTGATTTTTGTCTATGTGGCAGTCTTAGTGGAATATTCCAAGTACCAGATTCCTGTCAATAAATTAGGGATCCACAACAACTTGAAAAGTTATACTTTTTTGGATATCAAGATCAACCCAGCAGGAGGGATGCCCTTTATGTACGCCATGACCTTGGTGTCCATTCCTCAGTATGCCATGCTCTTGATCTTGTCTATGGATTCCAATGCCAAGTGGGCCGCTCATTTAGCCAAACACTTGGTGATGGGAGATCCGATTTGGATTCTTCTTTACATTCTGATGATCGCCCTTCTCTCTTTTGCTTTCGCCTTTGTCAATGTGAACGGAGAAGAAATTGCAGATAAGATGATGAAGGCGTCCGAGTATATCGATCATGTCTATCCTGGAGCAGATACACGTCGCTATATCAATAAAATTGTGCTACGCTTGACGGTTTTTGGGACCTTGTATCTGATCCTCTTTACGGCGCTTCCTTTTTCCCTCTTGTTATGGGATAAAGATCTTTTGCGCTTGACCATGATTCCAGGAACCTTCCTCATGTTTGTCGGGATGATTTACAATATCCGAGAAGAAATTCGTGCCCTTCGTGTCAATCAACGTTATACAAGAATATTCTAGGAGTAACCATGTATTATTTTGTACCAGCCTGGTATGGAACGGACCGCATCTGGCAGCAAACAGCTACCCCTTGGTACTGGATGCGAGAATCCATTGAATTTGATGATACCATTAATCAAGTTCGTATTTTTCAAGAAGCAGAAATGGATCGGATCTTATTGTTGCCTCAATATAGTCCGCAACTGCGCTATTTTTTACACCGCCAAGATTTGTTAGAGACAGATGTGCTTTCGATTTTTGATCGGATCCAAAAGGTTCCGTCTAGTTTGGCGATGCACCCAGTTCAGCTTCGGGACATCGAATGGCCGAGTGAGACCACTTTTTCCTACACTCCCTTTTTGGTAATGGCATTTCGAAAGGGTCGTCTCATAGCAAAAATTGATATGGGAGTAGATGGAAACATTCTCTCTTTGACTCGTTATAAGAATGATGAGATCAGCTACATCGAGTACTTAGATGATCGTGGCTTTATCTCTAGTAGGATCTACTACAATGAGGGAAAACCCTATTTTCAAGAGTATCTGAGTTTTGATGGACAATGGGTTTTGAGAGAGATGTTGATCGAAGAGAACCATTCCGTCATGGTCAATGAAGCTTTCTTTCATGCCTTCAAAAAAGAAAGCTATGCCAATATGGGAGACGTTGTCGCTGAAAAAATGAAAGAGCAGTTAGCAACCTTGGTTCCAGGACGAGATCAGTTGGTTTTGGCAGCTCATCCAGCAAATTTGGCCTTTTTACAAGATACGGCAAGTAGCGTCAAGAAAGTCTTGTCTTTCTATGGGGATCGTCAGCCCTTGTCTGCCGAAAACTTTGCCCTCTATTTTGATATGATTGATGCCCAGCTCTTGATCACAGATAGTGAAAAAACCAAAGAAGCGATTGGGGTCTTTTCTCCTAGCTTAGCTCAAAAGACACACCGGATTACCTCTTTTGACTCCCGCCTCCGTTTGGGATCTAGTCAGGAACGCAAGGAATCAAAGATTTACTTTTATGTCAACGAAGCCGAGCTTCCAAGTAAGAGCCAGCTCAAGAAGGTTCTGGAAGTGTTGGCGCAACATCCTTTATTTGAAGTTGTTTTTGCATTTTACAATGGATCACCGGAGCGTGTTAAGGAATTAGAAGGGCAACTCGAGGAATTGATCGCTAGCGAGCAGGACTTGCATCTGGTTCAATCACCAGCCCAAATGGAAGGGCTTGGGGAAAACCAGATTATTGATGAAGAGTCCCTACAAGACGCACCAGACTACCGTTTTATAGTTAAGAATTTTTCAAATGAAAATGACATTATTCAAGAGTTGGAAAAAACCCGCTTGATTGTAGATTTAAGCGAGGAACCCAACCTCTACACGCAGATTGCAGGGATCTCTGCTGGGATTCCTCAGGTCAACCGCGTCCAGACAGAATATGTCGATCATTTGAAAAATGGTTATGTCTTATCAAAGGGAGACAAGGAATTAGAGAAGGCGATTACTCACTTTTTATTGGAATTGAAGCCTTGGAACGAAGCCTTGGTCTACTCGATCGAAAAAATTCAAGAATACACCGGTCAACGCTTGATCGAGAAATGGGAAGGATGGATGAAAGAACGTCATGGATAAAAAACTACAAATACCCCATATTCTCCAAATCGGCTCAAGTAGTTGGCAGGATCAGGTGGAGCTTCCTGCTGGACTAGGCTGGCACTTTTTTCAAGCTACCGCTCTTCCATCGCTCAAAGAATATATGGAAGAAGAGGAAATCTCCAAATTCAAAGCCTTGATTCTAGAAAAGCCAGAAGATTTATTAGCTTTAGGAGAAGACCTGGCTTATTTTCAGCCTTATACTGTTTTTTATGATCAAAGCCATGAACTAGAGGCGCCTTCTGACGAATTGGCCCACCTCTTAAGACTCAAGCAAGCAAGACCCTGGGATTTCTCAAACAAGCATCAATTTCTCTATGTCTTAGAGCGCTTTTTATACGACAATCAATATGGAGATGCCTTTACGGTTCGTGACCTGCGAGTGAGACCTGATTTTGCTGGTCAGCAAACGGTGTTGGGTCAACATTTTCTGAAGTTAGATGGATCATACGGTGAAGAGTTTACACCGATTGCTCAGTGGGTCTACAACTACGTGTATGATGCGAGTCGTCCCATCAGTTTTTGGTTGGAATATGAAAAAGATCCAAGCTGTCAGCTGCAGTTGCGGATTCAATTTTACCGCTTTGGTGCTCTGGGAGAGTGGGTCAAAGATGCAGTCTTTTCAGAAGAAGAGATGGAGCAACCCTTAGAATTGGATGGAGCAGAACCTTATTACCTAGCCTTTTCGCTGGAAGCAAAAGGAGAAGGGACGCTTACGATCGGAGCCTTACATAAGCGCTTGTCACATGGTCCTTTAGGAGAGATGACAGTAGGAGCTAAGACGCTACGGGACCACAAACGCCAAGAAATTTTTGCTTATTTCCATCCTGGCGATATGAAGCCACCTTTAAACATTTACTTTTCTGGGTATCGTCCGGCCGAAGGTTTTGAAGGGTTTGGGATGATGCGTGCGATGGGGAGTCCCTTTATTCTCTTTTCTGACCCAAGACTGGAAGGTGGATCCTTCTATATGGGCTCAGAAGAATTGGAAAATCAAATCACTGCCTTTATTGATCAGCACTTGGACTTGCTCGGCTTTGAGCCCAAAGATATGAATTTCTCAGGCTTGTCTATGGGGACCTTTGGTGCCCTTTACTATGGGGCTCTTTATTCTCCTCATGCGATCTTGGTCGGAAAACCCATTGTCAATCTGGGAGATGTCGCTGCCAACCTGAAATTTAAACGCCCAGATGAGTTTGGAACATCCCTAGATATGATGCAGTTGATCATTGGTCAAGTATCGCAAGAAGGGATCGGTCAGCTCAATCAACGCTTCTGGGACCGGTTTGATCAAGCGGATTTCAAGGATACGATTTTAGCCCTTGCCTATATGAGGGATGATGACTACGACCAGCAGGCTTATCCAGATATTTTAGAGGCCTTGTATGAATTGCCGGTTCGGATTATCAGTACTAGTCGTGCCGGTCGACACAATGATGCGAGTGGTCCGATCATTGAGTGGTTTGTGACCCAGTACAAAGAAATCATGGAAAGAGACTTTGGAAGAAACCAATGATAAAAATAAAAGAAAATGAAAGCAGACGAATCTACTGGGGCGATACCGTTCTGGCAGATTATCTTTGGGGGTCGACCATTCAAGCGACTGACCAAGGAAGCGTTCAGTTTCAGAACCCCCTCATGCCATCTGGTCAAGTGCTGAAAACTTGGCATTCGCAGACAAATTTTGGCGCAACTCGTCAAATTCCTAGTCTGCCCCTGCTCAAAAGAGAGCAAGATTATGAACTGGTTATCACGATGGAAGCGACTCCGGCTCATACCGTTATGGTAGAAATCGTCTTCAAAGATCGCTTTGGAGAGGTCGTTGGCCGTCGAGTAACCGCAGAAGGTCGCTTGCCGTTTACCTATCCAGATCAAGCATACGCCTATGAAGTACGCTTGCTCAGTGCAGGTTTGCAAGAGTTTACCTTCCACTATTTCACGATTCAACCAATATCGTCTGAGGGAGCAGAAGTTCTCGAATAGACGAACATCACTGCAAAAAAAGAGGATTACATTGGATTACGTTAAATTAAGAAACATCAAAAAAATCTTAAAAGAAGTCAATAGCTGGAAGGATGACATGGCCCGCTTGACGGATCAACAACTACAGGAGAAGACTGTGGAATTTCGGGAACGTCTAGCAGAGGGTGAGACCTTGGATGATCTCTTACCGGAAGCATTTGCAGTTGCGCGGGAAGCTGATAAACGGGTCTTGGGCATGTTTCCTTATGACGTGCAAGTCATGGGAGGGATTGTCCTCCACCAAGGCAATGTCGCTGAAATGAATACCGGTGAAGGAAAGACCTTGACGGCAACTATGCCGGTTTATCTCAATGCCTTAGAGGGCAAAGGGGTCATGGTTATTACGACCAATACCTATCTGGCAACTCGGGATGCAGAAGAGATGGGACAGGTCTACCGCTTTTTGGGCTTGACTGTTGGAGTTCCCTTGAAACAATCAGAAGACGAAGAATTAGATCCAGAAGTCAAACGGGAGATTTACCGGTCAGATGTCATTTATACGACCAATACCAGTTTGGGCTTTGACTATTTAACAGAGAACTTGACGGCTTCTGCAGATGGCCAATTTTTGGCAGACTTCAATTACGCCATTGTTGATGAGATTGATTCGGTGCTCCTTGATAGTGCTCAGACTCCCTTGATTATTTCTGGTTCTCCTCGGGTTCAGTCCAACCTTTATGGGATTATTGATACCCTGATCCAAACCTTCAAAGAAGGGGAAGACTTCAAGTTTGATGAAGAAAAGAAACGAGTTTGGTTGACTCGAAAAGGAGCTCATGCAGCAGAAGCCTTTCTAGCCATTCCCAACCTCTATGATCCCCAATACCGTGACTTGGTCCGCCATATCAGCTTAGCCCTGCAGGCCAATAAAAACTTTATTAAGGATAAGGATTATGTCATCCATCCCAATGTCGAAGGGCAACCGGAGATTGTCTTACTAGACCAGGCGACGGGGCGCTTGATGGAAATGACCCGTTTGCAAGGAGGACTCCACCAGGCGATTGAAGCCAAAGAGGGTCTCAAGCTCACCCAAGAAACACGGGCCATGGCTTCTATTACTTACCAAAACCTCTTTAAGATGTTTCGGAAGTTGGGTGGCATGACTGGGACTGGGAAGGTCGCTGAGGCAGAGTTTCTTGATACCTATGCCATGTCAGTGATCAAGATCCCAACCAATCGCAAGAAGATCCGCAAGGATTTGCCAGATGAAATCTATCAGACCTTGCCAGAGAAAATCGTGGCTTCCTTGGATTATGTGAAGAAGATCCACGAAAAGGGCAATCCGATTCTGGTCTTTGCCGGATCCGTTGAGATGTCGATTCTTTACTCGAATCTTCTTTTGCGGGAAGGGATTCCACACAATCTTCTTAATGCCAACAATGCTCCTCGAGAGGCCCAGATCATTAAGGAATCAGGTCGAAAAGGAGCTGTGACGGTTGCGACCTCAATGGCCGGTCGGGGAACCGATATCAAGTTGGGACCAGGAGTCGCTGAGTTAGGTGGCTTGGTGGTTGTTGGGACTGAGCGGATGATGAACCAGCGGATTGACCTTCAAATTCGGGGACGTTCAGGTCGCCAAGGAGATCCCGGTTTGACCAAGTTCTTCGTCTCTTTGGAAGACGATTTGATGAAAAACTGGGGGCCAGACTGGATCCAGGATACCTATCAAGACTATGATGTGGATGAGCGAATTGGTTCAGCCAAAGCTCTGACCAAGCGCAAGTATAGAAACTTGGTGGAGCGAGCTCAAAATGCTAGTGAAAGTTCTGGTCAGGCCAGTCGTCGGATGACACTAGAATTTGCGGAAAGCATGAATATTCAGCGTGCCATCGTCTACGAAGAGCGCGACCGCTTGATTAAACAAGAAGGACGCTTGGATGATATCGTTGAAAAAGTGCTTCGTTCCGTCTTTTCAAGTGTAGCCCATAAAAAAGAATACAAGGAACCGGTAGCTTTTTATCGCTATATGTTAGACAATGTGAGCTACCAAGTAGATCCGGAAAAGGCCCACCAAACCTTCCGTAGCAAGAAAACCAAAGAGAATTTCTTATGGGAGATTGCTAAAAGCGAGTTGGAAGCTAAGTATGAGATCTTAGGCACCGATGAGGTGATCGCCCAATTCCAGCGCATGGCGATCCTAAAAGCTATCGATGAAAACTGGGTAGAGCAGGTAGACTATCTGCAACAATTGCGCATGGCGCTCTCTGGTCAGTACACCAGTCAGAAAAACCCTTTGGTAGAATTTTTCCAAGAAGCCTACCAATCCTTTGAACGAATGAAAGAGGCGGCCAAAGAACAAATGGTCCGCAATCTCTTACTGAGTCGAGTAGAAATCAATAAAAAAGGGGAAATTGTCTTGCATTTCCCATAAAAGAGGACATTATGACAGTATACAATATCAACCTTGGAATCGGTTGGGCCAGCAGTGGTGTTGAGTATGCCCAGGCCTACCGTGCCCAGTTGTTACGCAATATCCATCAACCAGCCAAGTTTGTCTTTATGGATATGATTCTAGCCGATAATATCCAACATTTAACAGAAAATATCGGTTTTAAAAATGATGAAATCATCTGGCTCTATAGCCATTTTACAGATATAAAAATTGCGCCAACGACCTATACCATTGATCAGGTCTTAGCAGGTTTTGCCGGGAAACCGACTCGTGAAGAAGTCGATGGTAAGATCAAGCGTTTCTTTTATGAGGACCAGGACAACTTTTTGACCTGCTACCTGTGCGCAGAAAACAGTCCCTATGTTGAACGTTGCGAGTACGTGTCTAGAGGAATTTTGGTGAGAAAGGATTATTTCTCCTATACCCGCTATTGTACTGAGTACTTCATTCCCAAAAACAATCAAGCCAACTTGATTGAGCGCCGTTTTTACAATGAAGACGGGACGGTTGCCTACAGCATGCAGATGGCAGATGGCCGCGAAATTTATCGTTTTCCAGATCGCTACCTAGTTGGTCGCCAAGAATTGATCCGCTACTTCATGCAAACTCTTCAATTGACCAAACAAGATCTGGTAATTTTGGATCGGGAAACTAATATCGGTCAGCCTATCTTTGAAGAAGCGCAAAAAGCCCGTCTGGGTGTGGTCGTTCACGCCGAGCACTTCAGTGCCAATAATGTTGATGATCAGTATATCCTGTGGAACAACTACTACGAGTACCAATTTACCAATGCAGACAAGGTGGACTTCTTTATTGTCGCGACTGACCGCCAAAAAGAAATCTTGGCCGAGCAGTTTGCCAAATACACCAACCATCAGCCAGCTATCTATACCATTCCAGTTGGGAGTCTTGCAAGCTTGCCACAAAACGAAAATCGCACCCCATTTTCTATGATTACTGCCTCTCGTTTGGCGACAGAAAAGCATATTGACTGGTTGGTGCGAGCAGTGGTTCGCGCCAAAAAAGAATTGCCAGAACTGTCTTTTGACATCTATGGAAAAGGTGGAGAAGAAGGCAAGTTGCGTTCTCTAATTGATGAATTGGGGGCAGCAGATTATATCCACCTCAAAGGGCATGCCAATTTAGAGGAAATTTATAAGAACTATGAGGTTTACCTGTCAGCGTCGACCAGTGAAGGCTTTGGGTTGACCTTGATGGAGGCGATTGGTTCTGGTCTTCCGATAATCGGTTTTGACGTTCCTTATGGCAACCAGACCTTTGTTACAGAAGGTAAAAATGGCTATCTCATTCCGCCTTCAGCAGATCAAGTGGTCGACCAGATTGCTTCTGCCTTTGCGGAAAAAATGATCCAGCTATACAAAAAAGATGATCTAGCCAGCATGCGTCAAGCATCTTATGCGCGTGCAGAAGACTTTTTGACCAGCCGAGTAGAAGAAGCTTGGGCACAATTGATAGAAGAGGTGACACATGCTGAACGTATTTGATAGTTATTCTCGTGAAAGCCAAGACCTGCTCCACTCCATGAAAGAGTCTGGCTTTGACCACCCGACCGTTGTTTTGGAGCCAAACGGTTTCTTACCAGACGGTGTCGAATCTCCCTTTATCTATTTCTTGGGTCAACCAAAAGGGGAGAAGCGGGGACGCTACTTTAATGAAGTTCCAGTGCCTGATTTCTGGGAAGTTTCTGGGGACAACAGTTCGGGGAAAGTGACCTACTATGGTCAAGAAAAGGCTCGAATTGTGTACCATGCTGCTTCCTATAAACGCATCGTCGAGCGCTTAGAGTGGTTAGATGATAAGGGACAAGTGGTCATGGTTGAGCACTATGACCAATACGGTCGTAAGATTGCTGTAACGACTTGTGGCGATCAGGGACAGTATTTGGTGACCACTTATTTTGAAGGGGATATCGAGCGCTTGACAGAGAATCACCAAACAGGGGATTTGATCTTGACCTTGGACCATCAACCCATGCGGATTTTCAAGAATCGCTTAGATTACTTTGTCTTTTATCTAGAGTATCGTGGTTTTGATCTAGATGGTTTGGTCTACAATACGCTGGCTACCTCCTTTAGCATTAGTCTCCAGCTGGGCAATAAAGGCATCAAAGGACGCGACGTCCTGGTGTGGCAAGAGCCTCTTCACGACAGCCTTCCGGGCAACATGCAGTTGATTCTAAAGAGCCCAGAAATCCGGACCAAGAAGATCTTGATTCCGCAAAACGCGACCTATCATCGTGCTTTGCAGTTGACCTCGCAAGATCAGCATAGCTATTTTGGTCCCCTTGGCTACCTGTATGATTTCAAGGTGAAAGACGATATCCGTAAAGATGCCTTTGTCTTGACCAATTCGGATCAGATCGAAGCCTTGACCTACCTAGTAGAGAACTTGCCAAATGTGACCTTCCGTGTAGCAGCTTTGACGGAGATGTCTGCGAGCCTCTTGTCTATGGTCCGCTACCCAAATGTGGTCTTGTACCAAAATATCAGTCAAGAGCGGATCAAAGAGTTGCTTAAGGTCTCTAGTATTTATCTGGATATCAACCACTATGCAGAGGTACAAGGCATTGTTCGCAAGGCCTTCGAACACCAGCAAGTCATCCTTGCCTTTAGCCATACCCTGCATGACCGTCACTTCCTCGCACAAGCCAATATCTTTGATCAAGGAAAAGAAGCAGATATGGTGTCCCGTATCCAGAAAATCTACCAATCTGTGGATAACTACAGAGAAGCCATTGCGCAACAAATTGCCCAATCAAGTAGCGTTGAGCCAGCTGTTTTCAAAGCTCGCTTGCAAGAAGGGATAGGTGGATACAGTGAGTGATCGTAAGAAAGATTTATTTTACAAAGAAGTAGAAGGACGGATGGAGTCTCTCAAACGCCGTCCTGCCGAAAAAGAAAAGACGACACGTTCTGAAAAGATCAATGTTACTTTTAATGTGATCATTGGTTTGGTGATTCTGCTGGGAGTTATTTTTACCCTCTTCAGAGTGTTAGGAGGATCCTAAGATGGAAATGGTATTTGCAATCGGGATCTCGATCTTATCCCTCGCTCTTGTGGTTCTGATCACCCTGCAGCCTCGCCAACAACAATCGCTCTCAACAGATGCGACCAGTAACCTAGGAAAACCAAGTTACTGGCGGTCTCACCGTGGACTCAAACTAGCGACCCTCGTTGTTAGTATCGTCTTTCTCGTATCCTTATTTCTTTATATGATGGTCGTACAGGCCTAGTCTTTAATAGAATGGATAAAAAAAGAAGTTGGTATTCTCCAACTTCTTTTAGAATGTAATCCATCTGTTTCTTACATAATGCAACCTAAATGATACTTAAAAAATTAAAGAGATATCTACAATTTGAAGAGGCTGGGACAAAAGTCCTAGCCTCTCAATTATTTTTGGATTGTCGAACAAGACGCAGTGGTTGAGTGGGCTCTACTACGCTGATTTCATCAGCTTTTACAGCCCTACTCAACTGTGCGGAGGTGGGACGACGAAATCGAATTCTAACGAATTACCGATTTCTGTCCCACTCTCTTTTTTTATCCTGCTTCCTTCTCTTTTATGGTATACTGAAAGCGACAACATGATTGGAGCTCCCGATGAAAAAGATCCCCTTAGTATTTTCAGGCTGTCTGTTAGGACTGGTTGGCGCTGGCAACCTTCTTGCAGACTCGCTACCCTTCCTTGCCCACGCCTTTAGTCTGACAGGTTTGTTCTTCTGGTTTTTCTTTGTCGTTTATCATGCGATTCGCTGGCAAGAAACCAAGATAGAACTCCAACAACCAGCCCTTTTATCTGGGATGGCGACTTTTCCCATGGCAGGGATGATTCTATCCACCTATCTTTTGCGCCTCTTTCCCGCCTTTGGAGGTCTATCACAGTTGGTCTGGTGGTCTGCCTTTCTCTTGGATCTGGGCTTAATTCTCTATTTTACCAAGACCCATGTCCTAGCGCGACCAAGAGCCAATGCCACTCCCAGTTGGACCGTTCTCTATGTGGGCATTGCAGTAGCAGCTTTGACTTATCCAGTTGTAGGAATCAGAGAGATTGCTTATCTCGCTTTAGTGATTGGTTTTGGTTTGACCTTTCTTCTTTATCCCCTTATCTACCATGATTTGAAGCAGTCCCCTTTACCCAGTCATCTATTGGGCCAAGAAGGCATCTATTGTGCTCCCTTTTCCCTTCTTTTAGCAGCCCTGGTTCGTGTGGGTGGAGCAAGCCTGCCTGTCTGGTTCTTACTGATCATGGTGGTGGCCTCGCAAGGTTTTTATTTCTTTGTTTTGACGCGCCTACCGAGAATGATCACAGAAGGTTTTCAACCTGCTTTTTCAGCCCTGACCTTTCCAACAGTTATCACAGCGACCTCTTTGAAAATGGCCCAAGGCTTGTTGCAACTACCTTTCTTGACAGCTCTCGTATGGCTGGAAACTCTTCTTTGTCTCTTGATTTTAGTCGCTGTCCTAGGTGGTTATGTGGCCTATCTCAGAGAGTAGGAAGGCATCCTTTTTCATTGAAACCTTGTCACGATTATGGTAAGATGCACTATACGATTTGTCATACTTTATAGGAAAGGTATCTATGAAATTCATCAAAGGAAAGCTCTCACTGCTGTATCCCCTCTTTCTGCTCTTGTTTTATTTTTATGTTCGGCCTCAATTTCGCCCCTTGGCCCAGTATGTCTCCAATAGTGTAGCAAGCGCCAATAGCTATTATTGGACCTTATTTGGCCTAGAAGGCCTCTATGCAGTCTTTACAGGATTTTTGGTCTATCGTTTTTCTAAAAAAGCGCAGTTTAAGCTGGGGAAGAACCCTCTTCAAGCTCTGATAGAAGCCGTTTTTGCGGCCTGTTTGGTTTACTGGTTGGACTACTTCATCAGTGGTTTTGTTCAAGGACGGGCAGCCGTTTTGAGCCTGTTTCCACGGGAAATTAGTCCCACAGGGGTGCTTATCTTAGTGATCGCAATGGTCGTCATCCGGCCGGTGACAGAAGAGCTGATCTTTCGTGGAGCCTTGGTGAATGCCTACTTCAAAGGCTGGAAACTCTATGCAGAGATTTGGCTTCCAGCCATCATCTACAGTGGCCTACATTTTCTCCACAATCCCTTTTCGCTAGGAGCTTCTATCATCTATCTCCTGCCGAGTGTGATTTTTGGGATCCTGTATTATCGGAGTAAGACGCTCCTTGCTCCTATTTTGGCTCATATCTTGCTCAATCTCTACTACACCTTGCCTTTACTTTTATCTGTATTTAAGTAACAACCGATTTCCTGAGTGAGATTGGTTTTTTTTGAAAATATGGTATAATAGAATAAATTTAAAAGAGGGAGTTGAGGTTTGAAAAAAAGCTACCGCGTCAAACGTGACAAAGATTTTAATGCTATTTTTAAAAGTGGTCAAAATGTTGCCAATCGGAAATTCGTTGTTTACCGCTTGCGCAAAGACCAACCGCATTTTCGAGTCGGCCTGTCTGTTAGTAAGAAACTGGGAAATGCTGTGACCAGAAATCGCATCAAACGTTTGATTCGCCATGTTTTGATCAAACACCAAGCCTTCCTTACGACCGATGATTTTGTTGTCATTGCTCGTAAAGGAGTGGAGGAGCTCGACTTTCATCAAGTAGAGAAAAATCTTGTACATGTCTTAAAATTAGCACATGTCTACCAAGAAAGGGAATAATGTGAAAAAGAAACTGAAGTTAACTGGATTATTAGGAGCGGCCTTATTGGTCTTGACAGCTTGTGGAACCTCTCAAGTGACAGCTCAGTCGACAGGTGGTTGGGAACGCTTCGTCTACTTCTTTGCCGAAGCCATTCGCTTCTTGTCATTTGGCGGAAGTATCGGTGTGGGGATTATCGTCTTTACCATTGTGATCCGGACGGTCCTCTTGCCGCTTTTCCAATATCAAATGAATTCAACCCGCAAGATGCAGGAAATTCAACCCCTACTCAAGGAATTGCAAGCCAAGTATCCTGGAAAGGATCTAGATAGTCGGACCAAGCTTTCTGAAGAGATGCGGGCCCTTTACAAGGAAAAAGGCGTCAAAACATCTTCAGCCTTTCTTCCTCTCTTGATTCAGATGCCGGTTTTGATGGCCTTATTCCAAGCTCTGAGCCGTGTCGAATTCCTTAAAGTCGGTCACTTCCTTTGGTTGGACCTTGGCGCGATCGACCCGACTTACATCTTGCCGGTTCTTGCAGCGCTCTTCACATTTTTCAGTAGTTGGTTGACCAATAAAGCCATGCCAGAGCGCAATGGGAGTGCAACAACCATGATGTATGTGATGCCTGTGATGATCTTCTTCTTTGCCTTGTTCTCAGCCAGCGGGGTCGCACTCTACTGGGTGACTTCCAATGCTTATCAAGTCGGACAGACCTATCTCTTGAACAACCCCTTCAAGATTATCGCAGAGCGTGAAGCAAAAGAGCAAGCTTCGCGAGACATGGAAAAACAAAAACGCCGTGCCCTAAACAAAGCACAGAAAAAGAAAAAATAAGAAAGAGGTGGACATATGGTCCTATATACTGGAGCAACTGTTGAAGAAGCTATTCAAAAAGGCCTGAACGATTTAAATATTCCCCGTATGAAGGCACATATTACAGTTGTAGCGCGTGAGAAGAAAGGTTTTCTTGGCTTGTTTGGGAAAAAACCAGCCCAGGTTGAGATTGAGCCGATTGCAGAAACAACGGTTGTGAAAGCCAATCAAAAAGCCGTCAAAGGTGTCCCAGATGAAATCAATGCGCAAAACGAGCCGGTTAAGACAGTGAGCGAAGCAACGGTCGATCTCGGACGCGTCGTTGCAGCGATCAAAAAGGTCGAAGAAGAAGGAGAAGTTGTCTCTGAAGAAATCAAGACAGAAATCCTGAAACATGACAAAGAAGCAGATACCGTTCTTGAAGAAAAAGGGCATGAACATATCCTTGAGAAAGTTAAAGAACCAGTAGCAAAAGAATCAAATGAGTCTGATTTCTCAAACCTTGGTATCGAAGTAGAGGAAAACTACAATATCGAAGAAGTCGTCACAGATGTGACAGCCTATGTTCAAACAGTAATCGATGAAATGGATGTGGATGCGACCATCTCAAGTAGTCACAACCGCCGTACGGTCAATATGCAAATTGATACCAATGAGCCAGGACGTGTCATCGGCTACCATGGGAAAGTCTTGAAGGCTCTTCAACTCTTGGCACAAAACTATCTTTATAACCGCTACTCAAAGAATTTTTACATTACCATTAATGTTAATGACTATGTAGAACACCGGGCAGAAGTTCTTCAAAGCTATGCTCAGAAGTTGGCAACACGTGCCCTCGAGGATGGGCAAGCCCAACAGACAGATCCGATGTCAAACAGTGAACGCAAAATCATTCACCGGATCGTCTCTAAGATGGAAGGAGTCACTAGCTACTCTGAAGGGGAAGAACCAAACCGTTACGTGGTGGTAGACATCGAAGGATAATCTAGCTATTATTTCCCATAAGGGAGAGACGGGATTGAGCCGATCTCTCCTTTTTTAGGTTTAGAAAGGAAGCAAATGTCATTTGCTGCGATTCGAGAGTTTTTAAAACTTCAAGGAATGAAATACCAGGCTCCAGCAAAGGCAGGCGTGCTAGCCTCAGAGATGGAGCAGTATCGTGCCCTAGCTCAAGCAGCTCGTAAGGAATTCACCGATTTAGTCTCGGCCTTTCAGCAGCGTCACCCTTACTTGGAGCAGGATCGGACCAGCCAATGGATGAACCAGGCCCAGGTCTTGCGGCCTCATTTTTGGGCCTATCTAAAAGGAGAGGGGACGATGGCAGAGCCCATGTTTGCCTTGAGACTCTATGGAGATGCAGCTGATTTTGGAGTTTCCTTAGAGGTGAGCTTTATCGAGCGAAAAAAAGATGAGGAGAGCCTTCAAAAGCAACACAAGGTTCTCACCCTTCCTATCTCTCAGCCAGTTTATTATTTCGTCCAGAAAAATGGAGAGAGTCAAAGGGTAGAAGGAACAGAAAAGAATCGCCATGATTTGTTACAAGCAGTAGCAGACGGAGCGGTTCGTAAGGTCCTCGTCAAATACGATGTTTCTCTAGTCGAGGAAGGTTCTCTTGAGGATATCCTGGAACAGTTGCAAGAGGCGCTGGTGGCTCTGGAACCCTATTACTTGGCAACCCGTCAGGAGTAGAAAGGTGTTCTCCGACCTGTATTTGCAACAATTTTGCCATAGCTATTGACAAATAGAGTCGAATCCGATAGAATAGTAAAGTATGTTTAGTAACTGATCACAACTAGCCGGCTAAACGAATACAAAATCTATGAGGAGGTATTCATCGTGAAACGTACTTATCAACCAAGTAAACTTCGTCGTGCGCGCAAACATGGTTTCCGTCACCGTATGGCAACTAAAAATGGTCGTCGCGTATTGGCAGCTCGTCGTCGTAAAGGACGCAAAGTTTTGGCTGCCTAATTCAGATAAAAACCTAAAAACCAGTAGAAACTCGAGACTACTGGTTTTTGTTTTGTCCGAAAGTGAATTTAGAGGCGCTTTCTGCTATAATAGAAGGAAGAAAAACTCGGAAGAAAAGGAAGATCATGCAGATTTTTGATACCCACACCCATCTCAATGTGGAAGAATTCGCAGGAAAAGAACAAGAAGAGCTCGACTTGGCCAAGGAAATGGGTGTTGTAGCCCACAATATCGTTGGTTTTGACAAACCGACGATTGAGCGTGCCATGGAGTTGGCAGACCAGTACCCAGAACTCTATCTCACGCTTGGTTGGCACCCCACTGAGGCGGGCGATTATAGTCCTGAAGTGGAGGCCTATTTACTTGAACAGCTAAAACATCCCAAAGTCGTCGCACTCGGAGAAATCGGTCTGGATTACCACTGGATGACGGCACCAAAAGATGTCCAAGAAAAGGTTTTTCGTCGTCAGATTCAATTGTCTAAGGACTTGGACTTCCCTTTTGTGGTGCATACACGTGATGCTTTAGAAGATACTTATGCCATCATCAAGAGTGAAGGAGTCGGTCCTCGCGGTGGGATCATGCATTCTTTCTCAGGAAGTTTAGAAGAAGCTAAACGCTTCATTGATCTAGGAATGATGATTTCTTTTTCGGGAGTGGTGACCTTTAAGAAAGCCACAGATGTCCAAGAAGCGGCAGCTGGCCTTTCATTAGACAAGATCTTGGTTGAAACAGACGCCCCTTATCTGGCACCAGTTCCCAAACGTGGTCGGGAAAATAAAACAGCCTACACTCGTTATGTGGTAGATTTTATTGCAGAACTACGTGGCTTAACAACAGAAGAAGTAGCTCAAGCCACCTATGACAATGCGAGAAAGGTATTTGGCCTTGACTGAGAAAAGAAAAATACCAGAAGTAATTGTCGTGGAGGGCAAGGACGACACAGCCAATCTCCGTCGTTTTTATGAGGTGGATACCTATGAAACGCGAGGTTCTGCGATCGATCAAGATGACTTGGAACGAATTGCTACCTTGCAAGAGTTGCGTGGGGTCATTGTCTTTACCGATCCAGACTACAATGGCGAGCGAATTCGCAAGATCATTATGCAAGAGGTGCCCCAGGCCAAGCATGCCTTTTTAAATCGCGGCGAGGCAGTGCCCAAATCAAAAACCAAGGGCCGTTCCTTGGGAGTGGAGCATGCGAACTTTGAAGATTTAGAAAAAGCCCTAGCTGGACTGGTCGGGTCTTACAAAGATGAAAATTTCTTTGATATCACAAAGACCGACTTGATGCGGCTTGGACTTTTGATGGGAAGCGATAGTCGCAAACGGCGGGAATATCTAGGCGAAATCTTGCGCATCGGCTACTGCAATGGCAAGCAATTGATCAAACGCTTGGAGTTGTTTGGAATTTGTTTGGCCCAAGTCGAAGAGGCCATGGCCAGTTATTAAGACGGAAGTAGAGGGGATCCTTTACCCCTAAACTGATTAGAAAAGAGAAAAAATGAGAATTGCAGATTATAGCGTGACCAAGGCAGTGCTGGAGCGTCACGGTTTTACCTTTAAAAAATCCTTCGGTCAGAACTTCTTGACCGATACCAACATCCTTCAAAAAATTGTGGATACAGCTGAGATTGATCAGCAGGTCAATGTCATCGAAATCGGTCCCGGAATTGGAGCTTTGACAGAATTTTTGGCAGAAAATGCCGCAGAAGTCATGGCTTTTGAGATCGATGATCGCTTGGTTCCTATTTTGGCGGATACCTTGCGTGATTTTGACAATGTCACGGTTGTCAACCAAGACATCCTCAAGGTGGATCTCAACCAGTACATCGCAGAGTTTAAAAATCCAGAGCTTCCAATTAAGGTAGTAGCCAACCTTCCATACTACATCACGACTCCCATCCTCATGCACTTGATTGAGTCTAAAATTCCTTTCCAAGAATTTGTGGTCATGATGCAAAAAGAGGTCGCCGACCGTATTTCAGCTGAGCCCAACACCAAGGCTTATGGGTCTTTGTCTATTGCAGTCCAATACTATATGACAGCTAAGGTGGCCTTTATCGTACCACGCACCGTCTTTGTGCCAGCGCCAAATGTCGACTCTGCCATCCTCAAGATGGTGCGTCGCGAAGAACCAGCAGTGGCCGTCAAGGATGAAGATTTCTTCTTCTCTGTCAGCAAGGCTAGCTTTGTCCACCGGCGGAAGACACTTTGGAACAACTTGACCAGTCGCTTTGGCAAGACCGAAGAAATCAAAGCCAAACTGGAAGCAGGAATCCAAGCTGCAGGCCTGCAACCTTCTGTACGAGGAGAAGCTCTTAGCCTAGAAGACTTCGCTCGCCTAGCAGATGGCCTTCTAGAAGCAGGAATAAAATAACAGAAAAGACATGAGCTTCGTAGCTCATGTCTTGTTTGTTGTAGAAGGAAAGGACGGGATTTGAACCCGCGCGTGAATAAAATCCACTTGCCGGATTTCGAGTCCGGTGCCGTACCGAGCTGGGCCACCTTTCCAAGATGCGGAGAAAGGGATTTGAACCCTCACGCCCGAAGGGGCACATGCGCCTGAAGCATGCGTGTCTGCCGTTCCACCACCTCCGCATAGTTCTATTATACACTTTTTAGGAAAAATGCCAAGGAAAAAAAGGAAGGTGCCCTTTCCCGAATTCTGCTAAAAGACAAGTCATAACGGATACTCCGTCTTCTGTTTCTATCCGTTTAAACAACGAAGCTATTCGTTTCTAAAAGTGTCCGGAGAGGTTCACTTTTCGTTTTTTCTTATCAAGCAATCCAGCCTTATTTCTCATTTTTTGGTATAATAGGAGTATTAATCTCAAAGGAGTGCGATTTGCAAGGAACAATCGTCAAGGCCTTGGCTGGCTTCTACTACGTGGAGTCAGATGGTCACATTTACCAGACACGGGCTCGTGGAAATTTTAGAAAAAAAGGACAGACTCCTTATGTGGGGGATCAGGTGGAGTTCTCTGCTGAAGAGAATTCAGAAGGCTACATTTTGAGCATTGCGCCTCGAAAAAATAGCCTCGTGCGCCCTCCTATTGTCAATATTGATCAGGCGGTAGTCATCATGTCAGCTAAGGAACCTGATTTCAATGCCAATCTTTTAGACCGTTTTCTGGTTCTTTTGGAGCATAAGGGGATTCATCCCATTGTCTATATTTCAAAACTGGACTTGTTAGAAGATATGGAAGACATCCACTACTACCAAGGAATCTATCAGGCTATTGGCTATGATTTTGTCTTGTCGATTGAGGAACTCTTGCCCCTTTTGACCAATCAAACCACGGTCTTTATGGGACAGACCGGTGTAGGAAAATCGACCTTGCTCAATAAAATCGCTCCGGATCTGGAGCTTGAAACGGGTGAGATTTCAGATAGTCTGGGGCGCGGTCGACACACGACCCGAGCTGTCAGCTTTTACCATTTAAATGGAGGAAAGATCGCAGATACGCCTGGTTTCTCCTCCCTTGATTATGAAGTGACGACCAGTGAAGACTTAAATCAGGCCTTCCCAGAGATCGCCGATGTGAGCCACTCTTGTAAATTTCGTACCTGTACCCACACGCATGAGCCAGCTTGTGCGGTGAAACCAGCCGTTGAAAGAGAGGAAATTGCGCCTTTCCGTTATGAGGATTACTTGCAATTTCTAAGTGAGATTGAAAACCGTCGCGAAACCTATAAAAAAGTTTCGAAAAAAATGCCAAAATAGGAGACACTACAACGATGAAAACAATGAAATTAGCCCCCTCAATTTTGAGTGCCGATTATGCCAATTTTGAAAGTGAATTGAAACGCTTAGAAGCAGCAGGAGCTGACTATGCCCATATCGATGTCATGGATGGCCATTTTGTACCCAATATCAGCTTTGGAGCTGGTGTCGTAGAGAGCATGCGTCCACATAGCAAGTTGGTCTTTGATTGCCACTTGATGGTCACCAATCCTGAACACCATATCGAAGAATTTGCCCGTGCAGGTGCTGATATCATCAGCATCCACGTAGAAGCGACTCCCCATATTCACGGAGCTCTTCAAAAAATTCGTCAAGCGGGTGTGAAGGCTAGTGTTGTGATTAATCCAGGGACCCCTGTAGACAGTATCAAACACGTCTTGAACTTGGTGGATCAAGTCTTGGTCATGACCGTTAATCCAGGATTCGGTGGCCAAGCCTTCTTGCCTGAAACCATGGACAAGGTGCGCGAATTAGCCGCGCTTCGTGAAGAAAAAGGCTTCGACTTTGATATCGAAGTCGATGGAGGAATTGATGCTCAAAGTATTTCCCAAGCAAAAGAAGCCGGGGCCAATGTTTTTGTAGCAGGCTCTTATGTCTTTAATGGAGATGTCAATGAGCGCGTTCAAACGCTCCGAGATGCTGTAAATGGGTAACATCGCAATACTGGCAGGAGGTGACAGCACGCTCTTGCCAAGAGATCATGACGTTTATGTAGGCGTTGACGGAGGCTGTTTGAAGTTACTGGAAAAAGGTCTGCCTTTAGATATGGCTGTGGGGGATTTCGATTCTGTCTCTGAGACCGATTTGCGCAAGATCCAAACCCAAGCCAAGCAGGTTGTTCAATCCGTCCCTGAAAAGAACGATACGGATTTGGAATTGGCCTTGAAAGCGGCCTTTGAGGCCTATCCAGAGGCTGCTGTCACCGTTTATGGTGCCTTTGGCGGTCGTTTGGATCACTTTTTGTCCAATATCTTTTTGCCGACCGATCCAGACCTAGCTCCCTATATGGAGCAGATCCAATTAGTCGATGGTCAAAATCGATTGATCTACAGACCAGCTGGTTGCCATGAGATTCAGCCAGATCCAGCCATGTCCTATGTTGGTTTTATGCCTGTCGGACAAGGGCACCTAGAGATCACAGGGGCCAAGTATCCGCTCCATCAGGAGAATTATTTTTTGAAGGCCATGTATGGCTCCAATGAATTTTTGGATCAACCGATTCAATTGAGTCTAGATCGTGGCTATCTTGTCATTGTTTATAGTAAAGACAGAGGTTAATATGAATATCATTCTGCTTCTGATTGGCCTGCTCAATCTGGGCCTCCTCATCTATCTCTTGCAACGGTCAGATGATACCAGACCGGCTTTACGAGAGATGCTGGAAGACCACGAGGATCATTTGACAGACCAGTTGGACTATCGTTTTGAAAAAGAAAGACAAGCAAGCCAGATTGCCAATCAGCAGTTAGAGATCGCTCTGACAGATCGTTTAACCGAGATGCGAGTGGAGATCCACCAGCAGACGACGGCTCTGCGCGCTGAGATGAACGAGCACTTTACTAAAAATCGGGACAAAACAGATGAGCGCATGCGCCAGATCCAAGAGTCCAATGAAGTGCGGCTAGAACAGATGCGCCAAACGGTAGAAGAAAAATTGGAGAAAACCTTGCAGCACCGCTTACAGACCTCCTTTGAGACGGTTTCAAAACAATTGGAGTCGGTCAACAAAGGGTTGGGAGAAATGCAGACGGTGGCGCGGGATGTCGGAACCCTTAATAAAGTTCTCTCCAATACCAAGACGCGTGGGATTATGGGCGAATTGCAGCTGGGTCAAATCATTGAAGATATCTTGACCCCAGCCCAGTATGAGCGGGAGTTTGTCACCGTTCCCCAATCCAGTGAGCGCGTGGAGTATGCTATTAAGCTTCCAGGACAAGGAGAGGAGCCAGTCTATCTGCCGATTGACTCTAAATTCCCACTGGAAGACTACTATCGTCTGGAAGAAGCTTATGAATCAGGAGAGAAAGAGGAGATCGAGCGTTACCGCAAGGCCCTTCTTGCTAGTATCAAGCGTTTTGCTAAGGATATCCAACAAAAATACCTCTTTCCACCAGCGACAACGAATTTCGGAATTCTCTTTTTGCCAACTGAAGGCCTCTATTCCGAAGTGGTTCGCAATCCAGAATTCTTCGATCGCTTGCGTCGAGACGAACAAATTTTAGTGGCTGGGCCAAGTACGCTATCAGCCCTCTTGAACTCCTTGTCTGTTGGCTTTAAAACGCTCAACATCCAAAAGAGTGCAGATGACATTAGCAAGGTGTTGGGATCGGTCAAATCAGAATTCCATAAGTTTGGAGGGATTCTGGCCAAGACTCAGCGCCATTTAAAGAATGCTTCCAATAATATTGATGATTTGCTAACCAGACGGACCAGTGCCATCGAGCGGACACTCCGCCAAATCGAAAGCGATGAGGACCTGCTGGGACTAGATGTATATATAGAAGATGGAGAAGATGATGGTCAAAATTAACCAAATGAAAAAAGATGAATTGTTCGAAGGATTCTATTTGATCAAGTCAGCAGAAGTGCGTCAAACGCGGGCCGGGAAAAACTACTTAGCCTTTGTCTTCCAGGATGAGACCGGTACAATCGAAGGCAAACTATGGGACGCTCAACCCCACAATGTAGAGAGCTTTACAGCTGGGCGCGTGGTCCATATGTCTGGCCGTCGAGAAGTTTACAATAATACCCCGCAAGTCAATCAATTGAACATGCGTTTGCCACAAGCAGGAGAGCCTAACAATCCAGCAGACTTCAAGGAAAAACCACCAGTAGATCCCAAAGAATTGCATGAATACCTGTCAAACATGATTTTCAAAATTGAAAATCCAGTCTGGCAACGGATTGTCCGGGCCCTCTATGGGAAATATGAGAAAGAGTTTTATAGCTATCCAGCTGCTAAGACCAACCACCATGCCTTTGAAGCAGGCCTTGCTTATCATACGGCAACCATGGTCCGCTTGGCAGATAGTATCGGCGATATCTATCCTCAGTTGAATAAAAGTTTGCTCTTTGCAGGGATTATGTTACACGATTTGGCCAAAGTGATCGAGTTGACGGGACCTGAAAATACAGAATACACTGTTCGAGGCAACCTCATCGGCCACATTGCACTGATCGATGAAGAAATCACCAAGGTCTTGCAAGAGTTGAAGATTGATGACCAAAAAGAAGAAGTCATCGTCCTTCGCCATGTGATCTTGAGTCACCATGGCTTGCTGGAATACGGTAGTCCTGTTCGTCCAAAAATCATGGAAGCAGAGATTATTCATATGATCGACAATTTGGATGCGGAAATGATGATGATGACAACAGCACTTGGCTTAATTGGTCCTGGCGAAATGACCAATAAAATCTTTGCTATGGAAAATCGTTCCTTCTATAAACCGAATCTCGACTAGTAAAAACAGCGAGAAATACGGGAATGATTCTGCCAAAAATAAAATAATCAGGGAAAAACGGCCTTCTGTAAATCAGAATGTTCGTTTTTTTCGCTTCTTATGGTATAATGATAGAAAAAACTACATGGTGAGAAAATGAAATTAAGAAGAAGTGAACGGATGGTCGTGATTTCTAATTACTTGATCAACCATCCTTATGAATTGACTAGCCTCAATACGTTTGCGGAAAAGTATGAGTCTGCCAAGTCTTCCATCTCAGAAGATATCGTGATCATTAAGCGTGCATTTGAAGAGATGGAAATCGGAAATATTGAGACCATCACAGGAGCTGGTGGAGGTGTTATCTTTACACCGTCTATCTCAGATCAAGAATCCAAAGAAATCGTCGAAGATCTTTGCAAGCAACTGTCTGAAAGTGATCGTATCCTTCCTGGTGGCTACATTTACCTATCTGATCTTTTGAGTAATCCGAAGATTTTGAATCGGATCGGACGCATCATTGCCAAAGCCTTCCGGGATAAGAAGATTGATGCTGTCATGACCGTAGCGACCAAGGGAGTTCCTCTAGCCAATGCAGTAGCCAATGTCTTGAATGTTCCTTTTGTTATTGTCCGTCGTGATTTGAAAATCACAGAAGGGTCAACCGTTAGTGTCAACTATGTTTCAGGCTCAAGTGGGGATCGTATTGAGAAAATGTTCCTTTCAAAACGGAGCCTAAAAGCAGGAAGCCGGGTCTTGATTGTCGATGACTTCCTTAAAGGTGGCGGAACGATTAACGGGATGGTCAGCCTCTTGGCTGAATTCGATTCTGAATTAGCCGGAGTAGCTGTCTTTGCGGATAATGCTGCAACCGACCGGGAATTCTTTGAACACAAATCCTTATTGCGCGTGACCAACATCGATGTAAAAGAAAATAAATTGAGTGTCGAAGTTGGGAATATCTTTGATTAAGAGCAACAAAGGAGGATCAAAAAGTGAAAAGAATTTTAGATCGATTTGATAATAGTCCTTTGTGGATTCGATTGGTGACAGTTCTGTCTTTATCCTTTATTTTGGTAGCTGGTTTGTATACCGTTAAAAAGAATACGGCTGCCCAGGTAACGACAGAAATTCAACCTGCTAAAAAAACAGGTTCCCTTCCAGTGAAAAAGGAAACAAAGGAAGAAAAAGAAAAGAAAGAAGAAAAGAAAAATACAGAAGCTGCTGAAAAAGCAGTCGTTCAAATGGAAACAACTCCAAGTCAAGATTCTGTGAACGCTGCCCAAGCTGCTGTGAAGAAAGTCAAAGATGCGACTCAAAAGCAATCGCTTGAGGCCCGTATCCAATACATCGCTAACTATTATGGGCTGACCTATGAGAGTGACACAGCGGCAACACAGCAGACTCAAACAGACGCTAATGCCAACACGAACGCAAATGCTAATGCCAATGCCAATGCTAATACTAATGCTGGAGTAGCTGGAGCCAATGCGACAGTTCAACCACAACAGCAACAACAGTATGCTCCGGCTGCAGATGCAGGGGCAGAAGAACCTGCTGAAGCTGGTCAATAATGAACTTTTTCGACTTCTTTAAAAAATAAAAAAACATCTTGCAATCAAAGTGCCGTCATGTTATAATAATAGACGGTACTTTTTACTTTTGGTCTCTCAAGAGTGTACAGGGACGTGCTGACAAATGTTGCAAAAGTACACACAGATGGTAGCTGTCACCAAGTGTACCATCACCAAAAATAAAAAATTTCACAGGAGAATGTAGATGCCTACAATTAACCAATTGGTTCGCAAACCGCGTAAATCAAAAGTAGAAAAATCTAAATCACCAGCTTTGAACGTTGGTTACAACAGTCATAAAAAAGTTCAAACAAACGTTTCTTCACCACAAAAACGTGGTGTTGCAACTCGTGTTGGAACAATGACACCTAAAAAACCTAACTCAGCCCTTCGTAAATTCGCTCGTGTACGTTTGAGCAACTTGATCGAAGTAACTGCTTATATCCCAGGTATCGGACACAACTTGCAAGAACACAGCGTGGTTCTTCTTCGTGGTGGACGTGTAAAAGACCTTCCAGGGGTACGTTACCATATCGTCCGTGGAGCACTTGATACTGCAGGTGTAAACGATCGTAAACAAGGCCGTTCTAAATACGGTACTAAAAAACCAAAAGCATAAGGAAAGGGGATAAAGAAAAATGAGTCGTAAAAACCGTGCGCCTAAACGCGATGTATTGCCAGATCCGCTTTACAATTCACAATTAGTTACTCGTCTTATCAACCGCGTTATGCTTGATGGTAAACGTGGTACAGCTGCTTCAATCGTTTACGGAGCTTTCGAACAAATTAAAGAAGCTACTGGAAACGATGCTCTTGAAGTATTCGAAACAGCTATGGAAAACATCATGCCTGTACTTGAAGTACGTGCTCGCCGTGTTGGTGGTTCTAACTACCAAGTCCCAGTTGAAGTTCGTCCAGAACGTCGTACAACACTTGGACTTCGTTGGTTGGTAACAATCGCTCGTCAACGTGGTGAACACACAATGGTTGATCGTCTTGCAAAAGAAATCTTGGATGCAGCGAACAACACTGGTGCAGCTGTTAAGAAACGTGAAGATACTCACCGTATGGCTGAAGCTAACCGTGCATTCGCACACTTCCGCTGGTAAGAAAATGATACTAAGAGCGCAAAAGGCCCAAGGCAAAAATAGGAAACTGATGCAGTGTTCCGTGAACACAAAGCAGTTTATCTTTTTTGCACCGGGCCTCGCTCGGGTTCAAATCAGTTAACTTGAGCTTTTAGCCCGAGTTCAATTAAGCTTCGTCAGCTCTTGGACCCAATTCAACTCTTCTTACAAGTTGGAACCAAAACTTAGCATGAAAACACTGAGAACGGGTAGGTCCTGCCTATCCGTTTTTATTAAATCATGTTATAATAGAATATAGAAATAAAAAATATAGGAGAAACAAACCTCATGGCACGCGAATTTTCACTTGAAAAAACTCGTAATATCGGTATCATGGCTCACGTCGATGCTGGTAAAACAACTACAACTGAGCGTATCCTTTACTACACTGGTAAGATTCACAAAATCGGTGAAACTCACGAAGGTGCGTCACAAATGGACTGGATGGAGCAAGAGCAAGAACGTGGTATCACCATCACATCTGCCGCTACAACAGCTCAATGGAAAGACACTCGTGTAAACATCATCGACACACCAGGACACGTGGACTTCACTATCGAAGTTCAACGTTCACTCCGCGTTTTGGACGGTGCTGTAACCGTTCTTGACTCACAATCAGGTGTTGAGCCTCAAACTGAAACAGTTTGGCGTCAAGCAACTGAATACGGAGTTCCACGTATCGTATTCGCTAACAAGATGGATAAAATCGGTGCTGACTTCCTTTACTCAGTAAGCACACTTCATGACCGTCTTCAAGCAAACGCTCACCCAATTCAATTGCCAATCGGTGCTGAAGATGACTTCCGCGGAATCATTGACTTGATCAAGATGAAAGCTGAAATCTATACTAACGACCTTGGTACAGATATCCTTGAAGAAGATATTCCAGCTGAATACCTTGAACAAGCTCAAGAATACCGTGAAAAATTGGTTGAAGCAGTTGCTGAAACTGATGAAGACTTGATGATGAAATACCTTGAAGGGGAAGAAATCACTAACGAAGAATTGAAAGCTGGTATCCGTAAAGCTACAATCAACGTTGAGTTCTACCCAGTACTTTGTGGTTCTGCCTTCAAGAACAAAGGGGTTCAATTGATGTTGGATGCGGTCCTTGACTACCTTCCAAGCCCACTTGATATCCCTGCAATCAAGGGTGTAAACCCAGATACAGACGAAGAAGAAGAACGTCCAGCATCTGATGAAGAGCCATTTGCAGCTCTTGCCTTCAAGATCATGACTGACCCATTCGTAGGTCGTTTGACATTCTTCCGTGTTTACTCAGGTGTCTTGAACTCAGGTTCATACGTATTGAACACTTCTAAAGGTAAACGTGAACGTATCGGACGTATCCTTCAAATGCACGCCAACACTCGTAAAGAAATCGAAACAGTTTACTCTGGAGATATCGCTGCTGCTGTTGGTTTGAAAGATACTACAACTGGTGACTCATTGACAGATGAAAAAGCAAAAATTATCCTTGAATCAATCGAAGTTCCAGAACCAGTTATCCAATTGATGGTTGAGCCTAAATCTAAAGCAGACCAAGACAAGATGGGTATCGCCCTTCAAAAATTGGCTGAAGAAGATCCAACATTCCGCGTTGAAACAAACCCTGAAACTGGTGAAACAGTTATCTCTGGTATGGGTGAGTTGCACTTGGATGTCCTTGTTGACCGTATGAAACGTGAATTCAAGGTTGAAGCTAACGTTGGTGCTCCTCAAGTATCTTACCGTGAAACATTCCGCGCTTCTACACAAGCACGTGGATTCTTCAAACGTCAATCTGGTGGTAAAGGTCAGTTTGGTGATGTTTGGATCGAATTTACTCCAAACGAAGAAGGTAAAGGATTCGAGTTCGAAAATGCGATCGTCGGTGGTGTGGTTCCACGTGAATTCATCCCTGCAGTAGAAAAAGGACTTCAAGAATCTATGGCGAACGGTGTTCTTGCTGGTTACCCAATGGTTGACGTGAAAGCTAAGCTTTACGATGGTTCATACCACGATGTCGACTCATCTGAAACTGCCTTCAAGATCGCTGCATCTCTTGCACTTAAAGAAGCTGCTAAGACTGCACAACCAGCTATCCTTGAACCAATGATGCTTGTAACCATCACAGTTCCTGAAGAAAACCTTGGGGATGTTATGGGTCACGTAACTGCTCGTCGTGGACGTGTAGATGGTATGGAAGCACACGGTGCAAGCCAAATCGTTCGTGCATATGTACCACTTGCTGAAATGTTCGGTTACGCTACTGTCCTTCGTTCTGCAACTCAAGGACGTGGTACCTTCATGATGGTATTTGACCACTACGAAGATGTACCAAAATCAGTACAAGAAGAAATCATTAAAAAAGCTAAAGGTGAAGCTTAATTTACCAATGCTTAAAAACTCTTCCCACTTTGGGAAGAGTTTTTCTTTGTTCCAAAAGTGAATACAAGTAAAAAAGTGCTCTTCCTAGCAAACAAGACTTTGTGAAAAACTTTAATAAAAGAGGTGGTGATCTATGATAAATCTTGCTTTTCGTTGGGAAATAGTTGCTTTTTAATGCAATAAAGTATATAATAGAGACTGTTAAAAGATGTTTGGCGCTTTGTCAAGTTACTCTTTTCACAAAAATTTTTTTGATTTTCATAAGGAGGAAATCACGAATGGTAGTTAAAGTTGGTATTAACGGTTTCGGTCGTATCGGACGTCTTGCTTTCCGTCGTATCCAAAACGTAGAAGGTGTTGAAGTTACTCGCATCAACGACCTTACAGATCCAGTTATGCTTGCACACTTGTTGAAATACGATACAACTCAAGGTCGTTTCGACGGTACTGTGGAAGTTAAAGAAGGTGGATTCGAAGTTAACGGTAAATTCGTTAAAGTTTCTGCTGAACGCGATCCAGAACAAATCGACTGGGCTAACGACGGTGTAGAAATCGTTCTTGAAGCAACTGGTTTCTTTGCTACTAAAGCAGCTGCAGAAAAACACTTGCATGCTGGTGGTGCTAAGAAAGTTGTTATCACTGCTCCTGGTGGATCAGATGTTAAAACAGTCGTATTTAACACTAACCACGATATTCTTGATGGTACTGAAACAGTTATCTCAGGTGCTTCATGTACTACAAACTGCTTGGCTCCAATGGCTAAAGCTCTTCAAGATAACTTCGGTGTTGTTGAAGGATTGATGACTACTATCCACGCTTACACTGGTGACCAAATGATCCTTGACGGTCCACACCGTAAAGGTGACCTTCGTCGTGCACGCGCTGGTGCTGCTAACATCGTTCCTAACTCAACTGGTGCTGCTAAAGCAATCGGTTTGGTTATCCCTGAATTGAACGGTAAATTGGACGGAGCTGCACAACGCGTTCCTACTCCAACTGGATCAGTTACTGAATTGGTAGTTGTTCTTGAAAAGAACGTTACTGTTGATGAAGTAAATGCAGCTATGAAAGCAGTAGCTAACGAATCATACGGTTACACTGAAGATCCAATCGTTTCTTCAGACGTTGTAGGTATGTCTTACGGATCATTGTTTGACGCAACTCAAACTAAAGTTCTTGACGTTGACGGTAAACAATTGGTTAAAGTTGTTTCATGGTATGACAACGAAATGTCTTACACTGCACAACTTGTTCGTACTCTTGAATACTTCGCAAAAATTGCTAAATAATTCATGCGTATGATGAGAGGAGGGAAACCTCCTCTTTTTTTGTACTTTTTTTAGGGCTTTCTCATCATATTATAGGAATTGCTAAAATTGATTGACAGTGCTAAATAGATTAGGGTATCCTATCCTTGATTGGAGATTTCTAATACAAGAAAACGAAAGCGATTACAGGTCGTGGAGAAAGGAGCCAATGGAAATCGCTCAAGAAAAAGAAAAAAACCATACAAGGAGGTCAAGATGAAGGGTCATCTATTTGAAAAGAAAGAACGATTTAGTATACGAAAATTCAGTGTGGGAGTTTGTTCCGCATTGATTGGGTTAGCATTTTTAGGAACAGGCGCTGTCTCTGCAGATGAGACGGTTTCTACTAGTGAACACCCCTTAGAAACCTCTTCAGTAGCGACCGAAGACATCAATCATCTAGTGAGAGAAGCTGGCGTCTATACTGCAGAAGCGGCCTTACCTGCTGCAGAAACGGAAAAACCAGCCGCAGAAGCGGTCACTCCAGAGGCTAGTCCTACAAGTACAGAAGCTAGCTCGACAACTACAGATATTCCAGCTGTTTCAGAGACTGAAAAACCGAAAGCTACTGCTGAGAAAGTGGCTGATTTACCAACCAATGAAGAAAAACAATTAAGACCCAAAGAAGTTAAGTTCGATACCTGGGACGATCTCTTGAAGTGGGAACCAGGAAAACGAGTGGATGACGATATGAACAGAGCAAGCGTTCCACTTGCGAGTCGTTTCCAAGGAAAACAAATTAATGAACAAGCCAACCCTGAAGCGAAGATCCAAGCGCTGTCAAACATGAACTCCAAAGCCAAGGATCATGCGTCTGTCGGCGGGGAAGAGTTTAAGGCCTATGCTTTTGATTACTGGCAATATTTGGATTCTATGGTCTTTTGGGAAGGGCTGGTCCCATCAGCAGATGTGATCGATGCTGCACACCGAAATGGGGTTCCTATTTATGGAACAATCTTTTATAACTGGTCTAGCAGCATCAAGGATCAAGAACATTTTGCAGAAACCTTGAAAGAAGATAGTGAAGGGTCTAAGACCTTCCCGATCGCCCGTAAATTAGTAGAACTGGCCAAGTACTATGGCTTTGATGGTTACTTTATCAACCAAGAAACAACCGGAAATCTTGTAGAACCATTGGGTCCAAAATTGAGAGATTTTCTTCTTTATACCAAGGAATATGCGAAGAGTCTGAACTATCCGATTAAGTATTCCTGGTATGATGCTATGACCTATGAATATGGTCGTTACCATGAGAATGCGCTGGGAGAATACAACTACAATTTCATGCAGCCAGAAAATGGGGAAAATCCAGTTGATACCTTCTTTGCTAACTTTAACTGGGGCAAATCAGAAGTTGATTATTCCATCAGTACAGCCAAATGGATTCATCGGAATCCTTATGATGTTCTAGCTGGACTTGAGCTCCAAAAAGGAGGCTCTTATAAGACTAATGTAGACTGGAATGCTATTTTAGATGAACATGGCAAGTTGCGTCTATCCCTTGGTCTTTATGCGCCAGATACCATTACAGGTCTAGGAAAGACTGGAGAAGGTTACCATACCCATGAAGATCTATTCTGGACAGGTTTCCAAGGAGATCCGACCAAAGGGAAACCAGCAGACCAATCTTGGTACGGTATGTCCAATCTAGTAGTGGATAAAACCCCAATCACAAGTGAAGATTTTAATACTTCCTTCAACACTGGACACGGAAAACACTGGTTTGTGGACGGCAAGATTTCTAAAGAAGGGGAATGGAACTACCGTTCTGTTTCTGGCTACCTTCCAACCTGGCGTTGGTGGGTAGAGCATAGTGAAGATAGTACACCATTGAAAGGTCGCTATGATTTTGATCAAGCCTACAATGGAGGAAATTCTCTAGCCTTTGAAGGGGATTTAAAAGCCAATAGCAGTCAAAATGTCATGCTCTATTCGACCAAGATTCCTGTGACAGAAACGACAAAATTGAGCGTCAGTCATAAAGGTGGGATAGGAGCAGCTGCCTGGGTAGCTGTTGCCACAAAAGAGGACTACTCTGAATATGAATGGAAAGAATTGACACCGAGTGCAGATTGGTCTACTCAAACCTTTGATTTGGGAAGTTTGGCTGGCAAGACCATTTATGCTGTGAAGATGTTCTTTGACCATGATACGGATGTCAAAGACTACAAATTTAATCTCGGCCAATTGTCGATTACGTCGAACCAAGAGAAACCAGCTACTCCAGCAGAAGTATCCGTTCGGGCAAAACGCCTACAAAATGCGCAAGAAGCAGAAGCAGTCCTCAATTTTAAAGGGGTAGCAGATGCAGATTATTATGAAGTCTATGAAAAAGATGGTGATAACTGGCGTCTCTTAACAGGGTCTTCTGCGACAACCGTCTATCTACCAAAAGTTAGCCGTTCAGCAAGTGCTGAAGGAACTACTCAGGACCTCAAGGTTGTGGCAGTTGGAAAGAATGGTCAACGTTCAGATGCGGGAACCGTGGCCTTTGATTGGGGCATGACCGTGTCAGATACCAGTCTTCCAAAAGCTTTAGCGCCAAACGTAGTCATCGGAGCCAAAGTGATCGGTTCAAGCTTCCCAGATGCGGATGGTAGTGAAGGCATTGAAGGCATGTTAAATGGGACTATTACCAGTCTTTCAGATAAATGGTCTTCTGCTCAATTGAGTGGAACCGTCGATATCCGCTTGACACAACCTCGGACCATTGTTCGTTGGGTCATGGACCATGCTGGTGCTGGTGGAGAGTCTGTCGATGATGGCAAGATGAATACCCGTGACTTCGACCTTTACTACAAGGATGAAGCCGGTGAGTGGAAATTAGCCAAGGAAGTTCGTGGCAATAAAGCCCATGTATCTGACATTACACTTGATCATCCGATCAAGGCTCAAGACTGGCGTCTCCATGTCATTACAGCCGATAACGGCACCCCATGGCAAGCCATCCGGATTTACAACTGGAAGATGTATGAAAGTCTGGATACTGAAACGGTCAACATCCCGATGAAACATGCTGCAGCGCAAAACCTAGGTAATCATTTTGTCCAAGTCGGTTTCAAAGATGTCCCAGCTCATACTACTCTGACTCTTTATGCCGATAAAGAAGCCACTAGTCCAATTGCGACCATGACAGCCGATCAAGCTGGAAATCTCATCTTTAAACCGCTCGCTTTTGAATCAACCCCATCTCTTCTTTACTATCGTGCGCAAGAACCTGGAAAAGATATCAGTAATGTTCTGGCGATCGAAGTTCCAAAGAATGATAAAGAAATTGCGGGACTTCAATTTGAAGATGGTTTGACCAAGAAGGTTTACCGGGAAGGGGATGCTCTTTCCTTGAAAGGGGCAACTCTCCGCGTTCATTATAAAGATGGCCAAGCAGATCAACTGGTCAATCTCACCAACTCAGGTGTAGAGATTCATGGATTTGACAGTAGCAAGCTTGGAGAACAACACCTAGAAGTCTCTTACCTTGGTCAGAAATTGGATAAGACCCTCACTGTTTTTGTGGTCAGTGCAGAGGAAGCAGGTGAAAAAGCAGTTGCTGGTCTAGAATTGACCGACAAACCAAAAGTGGAATATATTGTCGGAGAAGCATTGGAGAAGGAGGGTGGACGCTTTACAGTCGTCTTTGAAGATGAAACGACCGAAACGCATGCCTTGACAGATGAAGGTGTGGAAGTGACTGGCTTTGATACGACCAAGGAAGGTCGTCAAACCATCACTGTCCATTACAAAGGAGCTAGCACAAGCTTTGATGTCCTCGTCAATCCAAAACCAGCTCTCAACGATGAATACCTCAAGCAAAAATTGGCTGAAGCTGAAGCTGCAAAAGCCAAAGTAGACTTTACATTTGCCACTCCAGAAGTCAAAGAAGCCTTGCTAGCTGGAATGGCTGCTTCTGAAAAAGTCTTGAAAGAGCATGATACCAGCACACAAGATCAAGTCAATGAGCAGTTGAACCAATTGACCGCTCTCTTGAAAGCCTTGGATGGTCAAGCTAATCTAGTCAAAGAGAAAGAAGCTCTCTCTGCCCTAACAACAGAAGCGACTGCTCTATTAGCAAGCAAGCCAAATCACCCTTCTGGTGAAGCTTTACAGGCACTGGTTGAGAAAAATAAAGAGCTCCTAGCTTCTTCAGAGCTCACTCCTGAAGCGCTTGAAACGGCTAAGACAGGTCTAGAGACCTTGATTGCGCTCCTGAAAGAAGACAAGCCAGCGGTCTTTGTAGACCCTGCGACTGGAGTCGAAGTTCAATTCTCCAACTTAGAGCCAACCGTTGTCAAAGGACTAAAAGTCGCAAAAGTTGAAGCCAATCAGGCAGAAAAAGAAGAGCTGAAGGGACGAGAAGCGACTATCTTTGATATCGAAGGAGTCGATGCAAGCGGTCAGGATGTCGATACCCAGCATCCATCCCTTGTGAAAATCCCTGTGGATAAGGATAAAGAAGTGGAGCAAGTCCTCTTCTTCCCAGAAGGTCAAGCTCCTCAATCCTTGGCCTTTGAGAGAGTTGGAGATGTGGTCATCTTTACAGCTCCTCACTTTACTCACTATGCGATTGTCTATAAGCCAGCACAAACGGAAGGACCAGATCAACCGATCCAACCAGAGGAACCGGCTAAACCTGATCAGCCTGTTCAACCGGCTCAACCAAATCAACCAGTCCAACCAGCTGCCCCAGTGACTCCGGATCCAGCTAATCCATTGAAGCCTACAGAGTCTTCTCAAGTGGATCAGTTGGCCACAACGACTTCTACTCAAGCGGGTCATCAAGAGGAAGAACACAAGGATATGGTCGATCAAGAGATCCATCAGTTGTTAAGTGCCCACCAAGGAGCGAACTCACAGCCAACGGTTCAGCAAGGAACAAAAGATGCCAGCAAAGAAAGTCAATCGGAACACTTACCAAATACGGCAAGCCTAGAAGCTTCCTTTGCAGCTGAAGCTGTTCTTCTAGCAGCCTTAGGCGGCTTCCTCTTGGCTGGTAAGAAGAAGGAAGAGTAAGTCTTCTAAAAGATTCTTTTGTTCACTTAAAAAGTCACTCTCAAAAAAACCTCTCTGGTGAAAACTAGAGAGGTTTGATCTTGTATCTAGAAGTGTCGTTCGGATCCTACGAATTAGAAGGGAAAAGCATTGGATTTTTCTACCTCTTTTACAGCTTTTGTGATATAATTATCATGTATTAAAAAAAGAAGGAGTCATATCTAATGGCAAAATTGACTGTTAAAGACGTTGACTTGAAAGGGAAAAAAGTTCTCGTTCGTGTTGACTTCAACGTTCCTGTAAAAGATGGCGTGATCACTAACGATAACCGTATCACTGCAGCTCTTCCAACTATCAAGTACATCCTTGAACAAGGTGGACGTGCAATCCTCTTCTCTCACCTTGGACGTGTAAAAGAAGAAGCAGATAAAGAAGGTAAATCACTTGCTCCTGTAGCTGCTGACTTGGCTGCTAAATTAGGTCAAGAAGTGAAATTTATCCCAGGTGTTACACGTGGTGCTGAATTGGAAGCAGCTGTTAACGCTCTTGAAGATGGACAAGTTCTCTTGGTTGAAAACACTCGTTTCGAAGATGTTGACGGCAAGAAAGAATCTAAAAACGATCCTGAACTTGGTAAATACTGGGCATCACTTGGAGATGGTATCTTCGTAAACGATGCATTTGGTACTGCTCACCGTGCACACGCATCTAACGTTGGTATCTCTGCAAACGTTGAGAAAGCTGTTGCTGGATTCCTTCTTGAAAACGAAATTGCTTACATCAAAGAAGCAGTTGAAGCTCCAGAACGTCCATTCGTAGCTATCCTTGGTGGATCTAAAGTATCTGACAAGATCGGTGTTATCGAAAACTTGCTTGAAAAAGCTGATAAAGTTCTTATCGGTGGTGGGATGACTTACACATTCTACAAAGCACAAGGTATCGAAATCGGTAACTCACTTGTAGAAGAAGACAAATTGGATGTGGCGAAAGCTCTTCTTGAAAAATCAAACGGCAAATTGATCTTGCCAGTTGACTCAAAAGAAGCGAACGCATTTGCTGACTACACTGAAGTGAAAGACACTGAAGGTGAAGCAGTAGACCCAGGTTTCCTTGGTTTGGATATCGGTCCTAAATCAATCGCTAAATTCGACCAAGAATTGACTGGTGCGAAAACAGTTGTATGGAACGGACCTATGGGTGTATTTGAAAACCCTGACTTCCAAGCTGGTACAATCGGTGTGATGGACGCTATCGTGAAACAACCAGGCGTTAAATCAATCATCGGTGGTGGTGACTCAGCTGCTGCTGCGATCAACCTTGGCCGTGCAGACAAATTCTCATGGATCTCTACTGGTGGTGGTGCTTCTATGGAACTCCTTGAAGGGAAAGAACTTCCAGGATTGGCTGCTCTTACAGACAAATAATCTAAATAGAATGAAAGAGGCTGGGACAAAAGTCCTAGCCTCTCAATTATTTTTGGATTGTCGAGCAAGACGCAGTGGTTGAGTGGGCTCTACTACGCTGATTTCATCAGCTTTTACACCCCTACTCAACTGTGCGGAGGTGGGACGACGAAATCGAATTCTAACGAATTGCCGATTTCTGTCCCACTCTCTTTTTTCTTTCTATTGATATCTGTTCTCTCCTTTCTGAAAATATGGTAGAATAATAGAAATAGAAAGATAGGTGACCATGGATTACTTTAAACGACACAAATTTGATTGGTCCAAATTCCGTTTGGGGATGAGAACCTTTAAAACAGGGATTGCCGTTTTTATTGTACTACTTATTTTTGGAATATTTGGCTGGCGAGGCCTTCAGATCGGGACTTTGACAGCTGTTTTTAGTTTGAGGGAAGACTTTGATAAGAGTGTCCATTTCGGGGCTTCGCGTGTCATGGGCAACAGTATCGGAGGTTTTTATGCTGTATTGTTCTTCCTTTTAAAAACGTTCTTTCATGGGGCGTATTGGGTGACTCTGATTTTTGTACCCATTGCGACCATGTTAACCATTATGACAAATGTTGCTATGAATAACAAAGCAGGAATTATTGGAGGAGTTTCGGCAATGCTGATCATTACCCTCTCGATTCCTAACGGAGAAACCTTCTTGTATGTTTTTGCCCGAATATTTGAGACCTTTATTGGCGTTTTCGTTGCGATTTTGGTCAATTCGGATGTGGATCGCATTCGCGATTTTCTCAAGAAACACAAAAAACCTATGTAAGATTATGTAACATTTAATCTTGACATAGATTTTTTTTTCGATATAATAGAATAGAAAGAGGAATGGTATGAAGGAAAAGGAATTACGACGCTCGCTGGCAGTCTTTCCGATTGGCAGTGTTATGAAGCTGACCGACTTGACAGCTCGCCAGATTCGTTATTATGAAGATCAGGGATTGATTTCTCCTGACCGGACAGAAGGCAATCGCCGCATGTATTCGTTGGACGATATGGACCGCTTGCTTGAGATCAAAGATTATATCTCAGATGGCTTCAATATTGCGGATATTAAGAAGAAATATGCGGAAAAAGAGCAAGAGCAAACCAAGGTTGTCAGTCAAGAAGAGATCCGTAAGGCTCTTCATCGTGACATTCTTCAGCAAAGTCGCTTCACATCTTCCCCATCGCCATATGGTCAATTTCGTTGATCATTTCATAAGCTTGTAATCTATTTTAAGGAGACAAAAATGTCAATTACTGCTGCAGATATTCGCCGTGAAGTAAAAGAAAAAAATGTTACTTTTATTCGCTTGATGTTCTCTGATATTTTGGGAACCATGAAGAACGTCGAAATTCCAGCTACCGATGAGCAACTGGACAAGGTTCTTTCAAACAAAGCCATGTTTGATGGTTCTTCTATCGAAGGATTTGTCCGTATCAACGAGTCAGATATGTATCTTTACCCAGATTTGGATACATGGACAGTCTTTCCTTGGGGAGATGAAAATGGTAGCGTAGCTGGCTTGATCTGTGATGTCTATACGACAGAAGGAGAACCATTTGCAGGGGACCCACGTGGCAACTTGAAACGTGCCCTTCGTCATATGGAAGAACTTGGATTCAAATCCTTTAACCTTGGTCCAGAACCAGAATTCTTCCTCTTTAAGTTGGACGAAAATGGAGATCCAACTCTTGAAGTAAACGACAAAGGTGGCTATTTTGACTTGGCTCCAACAGACCTTGCAGATAACACTCGTCGTGAAATCGTAAATGTCTTGACCAAGATGGGCTTTGAAGTAGAAGCCAGCCACCACGAAGTAGCCGTTGGTCAGCATGAAATCGACTTCAAATATGATGAAGTGCTCCGCGCTTGTGATAAGATTCAAATCTTTAAACTCGTTGTGAAGACCATCGCTCGTAAACACGGTTTGTATGCAACCTTTATGGCCAAACCAAAATTTGGAATTGCCGGATCAGGTATGCACTGTAATATGTCTCTCTTTGACCAAGATGGCAACAATGCCTTCTTTGATCCAGAAGATCCACGTGGAATGCAATTGTCAGAAACTGCTTATCACTTCTTGGGTGGTTTGATCAAGCATGCCTACAACTTTACAGCCGTGACCAACCCAACCGTCAACTCTTATAAACGTTTGGTTCCTGGATATGAAGCACCTGTTTATATCGCTTGGGCAGGTCGCAACCGTTCCCCATTGGTACGTGTACCAGCCTCACGTGGGATGGGAACTCGTTTGGAATTGCGTTCCGTAGACCCAATGGCCAATCCTTATGTAGCCTTGGCTGTCTTGCTTGAAGTCGGCCTTCACGGGATTGAAAATAAAATCGAAGCACCTGCTCCGATCGAAGAAAATATCTATGTGATGACACCAGAAGAACGTAGAGCAGCTGGAATCACAGATCTCCCTTCTACCCTTCACAATGCCTTGAAAGCCTTGACAGAAGACGAAGTGGTGAAAGCTGCCTTGGGTGAACACATCTACACCAGCTTCCTTGAAGCCAAACGAATCGAATGGGCAAGCTATGCGACCTTCGTATCCCAATGGGAAGTAGACAACTATTTAGATCTTTATTAAGAAACAAGAGTAAAGAGGCTAGGACAAAAGTCCTAGCCTCTCAATTATTTTTGGATTGTCGAGCAAGACGCAGTGGTTGAGTGGGCTCTACTACACTGATTTCATCAGCTTTTACAGCCCTACTCAACTGTGCGGAGGTGGGACGACGAAATCGAATTCTAACGAATTACCGATTTCTGTCCCACTCTCTTTTTGATTCTCAAAAAGACACCATAAAACCAGTTGAAACAATGGTCTCAACTGGTTGTTTTGTTAATTTTCGTCATCTGGTGTGAGAATCATAGGAATAATGATAGGTTCACGTTCCGTGCTCTCGTATAAGAATGGGCGAAGGGCATTGACAATCGCACCATTGACAGTTTGGATATTGGCATCTTTGTTCTTCAAGGCGATACGAATAGCATTGAAGAGAATGCGTTGGCTTTCACGAATCAGATCTCCTGATTCACGCATGTAGATGAAACCACGGCTCAAGATGTCTGGTCCAGCCAGGATCATCTTCGATTTGAAGTCAACAGTCGCAACAGCAAGCACAACACCGTCTTCGGAAAGGTCTCTCCGGTCACGAAGAACAGCAGCCCCGATTTCCCCGATGCGGTTTCCATCGACATAGATATCTTGAGCATTGAAGCTTCCTGCGATCCGAGCAGAGTTAGCTGTAAGAGCGAGGACATCACCATTACTCATGATGAAGATATTGTCTTTTTCTACTCCACAATCACGCGCAAGTCCTGCGTGGATCTTCTGCATCCGGTATTCACCATGGACAGGCATGAAGTATTTTGGTTTGATCAAGCGGAGCATGAGTTTTTGTTCTTGTTGCCCCCCGTGTCCAGAAGTATGGATGTTGTTGATCTTCCCGTGAATGACATCGACACCCGCTTCAGAAATCGTATTGATCAATTTATTCACACTGGTTGTATTTCCAGGAATCGGACTAGAAGAGAAGATCACGGTATCTCCTGGTTGGAGTTGCACTTGGCGGTGCGTTCCGTTGGCAATCCGAGAGAGGGCTGCCATTGGCTCTCCTTGGCTTCCTGTACACATGATCAGGATTTCATTGGCCGCATAGTCTTTGATCTCATTTGGCTCGATAATGGTTCCAGCAGGGACCTTGATATAGCCAAGCTCGATTCCATTGACGATGGCTTTTTCCATCGAGCGTCCAAAGACAACGATCTTACGACCTGTCTTGACAGCTGCCTCGGCAGCTTGTTGGAGACGGAAGATATTCGAAGCAAAGGAAGCAAAGATGATGCGCCCGTGGATGCCTTCGATGATCTTCATGATGGATTGGCCAACCACTTTTTCAGAGTTGGTAAAGGTTGGGACTTCTGCGTTGGTTGAGTCTGAGAGTAGGCAGAGAACGCCTTCTTCTCCAAGGGCTGCCATGCGATGGAGGTCAGCTGGTTCACCAACAGGTGTAAAGTCAAACTTGAAGTCTCCGGTACAGACAATCTTTCCTTGAGGGGTGTGAATCACAATTCCCAAAGGTTCTGGAATCGAGTGAGTCGTACGGAAGAAGGTTGCTTTAAGATTTTTAAATTGAAGCTCAGTGTTTTGGTTGATTTCGTAGAGTTTGGCATCACGAAGAAGGCCGTGCTCTTCTAATTTTCCACGGATCAAGGCAAGTGCCAAAGGTCCAGCGTAGATAGGGACATTGGCTTGCTTCAAAAGGAAAGGAATCCCACCGATGTGGTCTTCGTGCCCGTGGGTAATGAGGACCGCCTTGACGCGATCGATATTGTCAACGATATAAGAGTAATCTGGGATTACATAGTCGATCCCAAGGAGGTCATCTTCTGGAAATTTGATCCCAGCATCGACAATGATGATTTCATCTTGGTATTCGATCCCGTAGGTATTTTTTCCGATTTCTCCAAGTCCACCAATGGCAAATACACCAACTTCTTCAGGTTTTAAGGTATAAGCCATGGATTAGTACTCCGTTAGTTCAAAAGCACCTGACTCTTTCTCGTAAGCAAGGTGTTGCTCAGAAAGTGGTGTGATAAATTCAATGTTGAAATCTGTGTTTGCTTCAACCAATTGACGAGCTTGGATGCGTCCTTCGCGTTCATTTGGTGCATCAATATCGAGATAAAGTGCATGCGTGGTTTCACGACGAGGGTTGCGGTTTTTAGTTTCCTGATAAAAAACTTTGTAAATCATGAAGTAATTTTCCTTTCATTATTTCGGTCTATTTGTTAACTACGGAGGAGTGCAATCACTAGAGTTTCCTACTAGCAACCAGTGGACCTGATTCGATACAATTAATTATCATTATATCATAAATTTGCCTGTAAGTAAAAGATAGACTGGAAAAGTCAGAGAAGCAAAGACCTATAATAGAGAAGCTTTTGAGCGGTTTTGGATAGGAAAATCCTCTCCTCTAAGGGAAAGTTTCGCTGGGATTTGAAGGGAATTTGTAGTATAATATAATCCAGTTCAAGAGGAGTAGGAAATGAAATTATTAGCATTTGATACCTCGAGTAAGGCTCTTTCTGTAGCGATTTTAGAAGATGAGACTCTACTTGCAGAAACAACATTAACCATTAAAAAGAATCATAGTATTACCTTGATGCCGGTCATCGATTTTTTGATGCAACAGATCGACTTGACACCCAAGGACTTGGACCGCATCGTGGTGGCAGAAGGTCCTGGGAGTTACACTGGGCTGCGCATTGCAGTCGCAACCGCAAAGACCTTGGCTCATACCTTAGGGATTGAATTGGTCGGGGTTTCGAGCCTCTTAGCCTTAGTGCCAGATGATCTAGAAGGTTTGGTAGTTCCTGTCATGGATGCCCGTCGAAACAACGTTTATGCAGGTTTTTACCAAGATGATCAGCTGGTCGCACCAGAAGGGCATTTTCCATTTGAGGAAGTCCTAGAGCGTGCAGCGACGGGTGAGCAGGTCACCTTTGTCGGAGAAGTCACGGGCTTTAAGGAGCAGATTGCCTCTAGCCTGCCAAGGGCTACTTACTATGAAACCTTGCCAGATGCAGTGAAAATCGGACGTCTCGGTCTCAAACAAGCGCCTGCTAGCCTCCATGATTTTGTCCCTCGTTATCTCAAGCGGGTCGAAGCAGAGGAAAATTGGCTCAAAGACCACACGGAAACAACGACCTCTTACATCAAGCGCCTATGATGAAAGGAACAATCAGGAAAGGGAGCGTCCAGGATGCGGCTGCTATTCTCGCTGTGCTGGAAGATGTCTATGAAGCTAGTCCCTGGAAGTTGGAGCAGATTGAAGCTGATTTAGAGCAGGAATCGATCTTCTATTTCCTAGCTGTGGATGAGGGGCAAGTCCTTGGGTTTGTCGCCATTCAAGAAACTCTCTATGAGGCAGAAGTCTTACAGATTGCGGTCAAGCGCGCCTTTCAAGGCCAAGGCCTAGCTCAGCAGTTACTCGCGCAGTTGCCGGACCAAAAAGAGATTTTCTTAGAAGTGCGCGTGTCCAATCAACCGGCCCAAGGCTTATACAAAAAAATGCATTTTGAAGAAATTGCACGGAGGAAGAACTACTATCACGATCCCATAGAGGATGCTGTGATCATGAAGAGGAACCCAAATGAAAGATAGATATATTTTGGCTTTTGAGACATCTTGTGATGAGACCAGTGTGGCTGTCTTGAAAAATGACGACCAACTCTTGTCCAATGTCATTGCCAGTCAAATCGAAAGTCACAAGCGTTTTGGAGGGGTGGTGCCGGAGGTAGCCTCTCGTCACCATGTGGAAGTCATCACCGCTTGTATTGAAGAAGCCCTGGAAGAAGCTGGCATCACTGAAGCCGATGTCACAGCTGTGGCTGTCACCTACGGTCCAGGCCTGGTTGGGGCTCTTTTAGTTGGCCTAGCAGCGGCCAAAGCCTTTGCCTGGGCGCATAGACTCCCTTTGATTCCTGTCAATCATATGGCAGGACACTTGATGGCTGCTCAAAGCGTCGAGCCCTTAGAATTTCCACTTTTGGCCTTGCTGGTGAGTGGAGGACATACAGAGCTAGTCTACGTCAGTGAAGCGGGTGATTATAAGATCGTCGGAGAGACCCGTGATGACGCTGTCGGAGAGGCTTATGACAAGGTCGGGCGCGTCATGGGCTTGACCTATCCAGCAGGACGTGAAATTGATCAGCTGGCCCACCAAGGATCTGATGTCTACGATTTCCCTCGGGCCATGATCAAGGAAGACAATCTGGAATTCTCTTTTTCAGGGCTCAAATCGGCCTTTATCAATCTGCACCATAATGCGCAACAAAAAGGAGAAAACCTCTCCAATGAAGACTTGTCTGCAAGCTTTCAGGCAGCCGTATTAGACATTCTCATGGCCAAGACCAAGAAGGCTTTGGAGAAATACCCAGTCAAAACCTTAGTCGTCGCTGGTGGGGTCGCAGCTAACCAAGGTCTTCGTGAACGCTTGGCTTCTGAGATCACCGATGTCAAGGTCATCATTCCGCCTCTGCGCCTCTGCGGGGACAATGCAGGGATGATCGCCTATGCCAGTGTCAGTGAGTGGAACAAAGAAAACTTCGCAGGCTGGGACCTCAATGCCAAACCAAGCCTAGCCTTTGAAGGAATTGAATAAGAAAAAGGAGTCAATTGGATGTGCAAGGTCCAATGGCTTTTTTGCTGGGATCTCACCAACTAGTAGCGGATTTGCGAAGGGATTATAAAGCTTTCTCTCTCATTGGTCCTTTTTCAACCTTTTTTCTTGTGTTATAATAGAAGTCAATGATTCAGAAAGGAGTGAGAGAGTGGAAAAAGATTTTTGGCAGGGGGTGAGGGACGCGCTACCGACGGCTTTGAGCTATATCAGTATTGGCCTGGCTTGTGGTGTGGTGGCGTCTCCCTATCTTTCTCCTTTGGAGATGGCCTTGATGAGTGTATTGGTCTATGCTGGGGCGGCCCAGTTTGCGATGATCTCTCTGATTGCGGCTCATTCTTCGATATTGAATATGGCTTTGACGGTGTGTTTGATCAATCTCCGTAATATGTTGATGAGTCTGCATACCTCGTCTGACTTTAAGGATGCTAGTCTCGCTCATACCATTGGGATTGGAAGCCTCCTGACCGATGAGAGTTATGGGGTCTACTTGAGTGAGAAGTTAAAGACGGATACCATTACAGTTCCTTGGATGCATGGGAACAATCTAGTAGGCTATGTGGCCTGGATCAGTGCGACGGTTATCGGAACAGCTCTAGGATCTCTCCTACCTGATCCAAAGGCTTTTGGGCTTGATTTTGCTTTGGTGGCTATGTTTATTGGGATTTTTGCAGCCCAGTTTCAAGGAATGCAACTGACAGAAAAGATCAAGACTATGCTCACGGTGCTGTTAGCAGTAGCAGTGAGTTTCTTTCTCTTACTCTTTTTTGTTTCGCAACCGCTAGCTGTGCTAGCTGCGACCTTGATCGGCTGTTTTGTGGGGGTGGTCTGTGATGCGCATGAATAATTATATCTTCATGGCCATTCTGGCTTCAGCCCTCGTTACCTGGATTCCTCGGATCTTGCCCTTCCTATTAGTCAAATACAAGGGACTGCCGGCTCCTGTAACTCGCTTTCTCAAATACCTGCCTATTTCCATTATCTTTGCCTTGGTTTTATCAAGCTTAGTAGATGGGAAAATTGGAAGCCTCCCGCAGTTTCACTGGTTGGACCTAGTAGTGACCATTCCCAGTCTCTTTGTAGCCTTTCGTTACAAAAACCTTATGGGAACCGTTTTGTTTGGAATTGTCTTGATCGCCCTATTACGATTGGTATTTTAAATGTAAAAATATGTTACAAAAAAATTACAATTGTTACAAAAAAACTTGATTTTTGTAACAATTGGAGTATAATGGGAGTCAGAAAGATAAAGAGGTGATCTTATGAAAAAATCAATCTTCCGTTGGAGTGCCGCTGTTCTGGTGGCTGCTTCACTTGGTCTAGCTCTCGGTGGTTGTGGTGCAAAGGATAAAAAGACAGCTACCTCATCAGCAAAAGCATCTACCAGCAAGGTAGAGAAAAAAGCCAAAAGCAATAGCAAAAAGAGTGCAGCATCTTCTTCTCAGGCAAACGATACAGCTAGCTCTTCGACTCAAGCCAGTAGCGCGACAACTTCAAAAGACTCTGGTAAGACTGAGAATGCGTCTACTACGACGCAAGCTACTGTCCCTGCAGAATTGGTGGGAACTTGGGTAGGATCTAGCCCACAAGCAGATGCGATTAAAATGACAGTGGATGCCAATGGAAATGTGACAACAGTGGTTAGCTTCAAAAATGATAGCGAACCGACTCGGACAGCGACCTATACAGCAAGAGCAGTCCAAGCAACAGGCAATATCTATTATTGGAATGTTGAAGGCTTTGATGGGGCTGATGCTTTGCTTCCTGGGATCACAGGGCTAGGTGGAGCAAACTTCCGATTTGAACCTGGTTTTGTCTTAGAAGAAGGACACTATACACCGATTGTTTTCACAACGGATCTCAATACAGAATTTGACTACACCAAATACAATGATTTCCGTTTTTCATTAACCAAAGAACAATAAAAAGACGAACTCGATGGAAAATCGAGTTCGTTTTTTTTGATAGATTAACGAAGATAGATAACTTTGAACAATAATACAGCTAAGATAGCAGCAAGAATTGGGGCTACAACTGGTACCCAAGCATACCACCATTTAGAATCCCCTTTGTGTTCTCCTAATACAGATTTTGGAAGGAAGGCATGGACCAAACGAGGACCAAAGTCACGAGCAGGGTTCAAACCAGGTCCAGTAGGACCTCCAAGTGACGTAACAAGAGCCATAACAAGGAAACCAAGAGCCAAGTGAGCAATTCCTAAACCTGAAGCGTGTGCTTGTGATAAAGCCAATTTTGCTGCTGATGTGGTAGCATTAAAGACTCCTCCTTGTTCAGCAGCAGCTTTTTGAGCAAGACCTGCAACCTCAGCACCAAAGAAATGTTTCGTCAAGCCGAGGGCACCAAAGAAAAGGACGAATGATCCGGCAAACTCGTTGATAAAGCCATTAATTGTAGCAGCTTTGCGTGATTCAGGAGTTCCTTTATCCAAACTAGAAATCGTTGAGAATGTTCCTAAGATGTTGTTAGGATTTTCAGTTTGGATGTAGTATGGACGGTGAGTCGCAACGACAACCAATTGTCCAAACATAGCTCCAAGAAGTTGAGCAACGATGTATGGTAAAACATTTGCCCATGGGAAGAGTCCGCTAACTGCAAGTCCAAGAGTGAAGGCTGGGTTAATGTGGTTTCCTGAAACATTACCAAACATTAAGGCTGGAATCATTACTCCCATCCCATATCCGATCGCAATGACAAGCCAACCGCTTTGATGACCTTTTGTTCCTTTTAATTCGACGTTTGCAACTGCACCATTTCCGAGGATAAGCAGCAAAGCCGTTCCAATAAACTCTGAAAAGAGTTTAACACTAAAATCAAAATCCATGATTCTAATAATCTCCTTTATAAATTTTATACCAATCCATTCTATCAAGTAAATACTAACTTGTAAAGAATTTTTAAAAATTTTATTTCAATAGATGAAGAATAAAGTTAGTGAATTTCTATCAGTAATGAGGGCTCCCTGCTACCCAACCGGTGCAGAGGGCGGATGTAATATTAAAACCGCCTGTATGGGCATTGATATCGAGGACTTCTCCTGCAAAGTGGAGTCCAGGAACGAGCTTACTTTCTAGGGTTTTTGGATTGATTTCTTTAAGGCTGACACCACCCTTGGTGACAAAGGACTTGGCTAGTGACATCTTCCCAGTGACGGGGATAGGCAACTCTTTGATCTTTTGGATCAGCTCTTCTGTCTGATTAGGAGTGAGTTGCTTGGCTTTTTCAGGGAATCCTTGCGCCAAGAAATCAGCTAACCGTTCAGGAAGAAGGGTTTTGAGGCTATTTTTAATCGCCTTTTCTCGATACTCTTCTAGAAAGTCTTTTAACTCTTGAGAAGAAGTGGTCGGAAGGAGGTCCAGAGATAAGATTTCCCCGCCTTTAACAAAGCTGGACATCCGAAGGGCTGCAGGTCCAGAAAGTCCAAAATGAGTAAAGAGAAGATCGTGGGTGATCATGTGTTTGCCGTAGCTGAGGGTCACATCTGTCAGAGAGATCCCTTGGAGGGCCTTGTGTGGAAAATCTGTCAAAAGAGGACTTTCTGCCGCTTCGAGATCGGTGATGGTGTGTTTAAAGTGGCGGGCAATTTCGTGTCCATAGCCGGTAGAGCCGGTAGAGGGGTAGGATTTGCCTCCGGTTGTGACGATCAGCTTATCGGCTGTCCAAGTGTTTTCAGATGATTTGACGATGAAGATGTCTTCTGGCTTGGTGACAGAGACCACTTCACAGTTGGTGGCAATACTAGCACCTAGCTCAAGGATCTTATTTTCTAAGGCTTGAATAATGGTGCGAGATTGATCACTAACAGGAAAGACCCGGCCATGATCTTCGACTTTTAACTTGACGCCATTATCGGTAAAAAATAGGATGATATCATGATTATCAAATTGGGAAAACACACTGTAAAGAAAACGGCCATTTCCAGGGATACCGGCCATCAAATCGTCTAAGGTCCCGTTATTCGTGACGTTACAGCGACCTCCTCCGGTACCAGCAAGTTTCTTGCCCAGCTTTTTATTTTTTTCGATCAGTAGCGTAGGTTGGCCATAAGAGGCGCTGGCAATGGTCGCCATCATACCTGCTGGGCCACCACCGATGACAATGGTGTGAAAATGAGTCATGTAGATCCTTTCATGGTAACTTAACCGTTTTTGGTTTCATTGTATCATAAAATGGATGTCATGAATCAAAATAGTAGCTTCAATTTTTGGTAATTTGTTTTATTTTTTTAGAAAAAAGCTTGCAAATTTTCCGAAAAGGAGTAAACTGATAGGGATAAATGGATGTTTACTTCTAAGTAAGCAGAAGCGAGGATACGAATCCTTATTGGAAATGATCCATAAAAAGGGAGATGAAGATGAAATTATATGTACAACTGACGATTATATTCACGATTTCATTAATTGGTGAAATCATTTCTGATGGGTTGCACTTACCAATTCCTGGAAGTATGATCGGGCTGTTGATCCTATTTTTATTATTACAGTTTAAGTTATTACGCATGCGCCACGTAAATATGGTAGGAAATTTTTTGTTAGCTAACATGACGATTCTGTTTCTTCCCCCTGCGGTCGGTATCATGGATAAATTCCATGTGATTGCTCCTTATCTGTTTCCAATCATGTTGATTCTAGTTGGAGCCTTGGTCATCAATGTGGCTTTAATTGCAATCGTGGTTAGTTTTATAAAAAATCGTTTTGAGGGTGATTATCCAGAAGGGGGACACAAGCATGGCTAATTTTGCGAGTAATCCTTTATTTGGGATTGTCTTATCTATTTGGGCTTATTTGATTGGGATGTTAATTTTCCGCAGATATCCCCATCCAATAACAACGCCACTTTTAGTGGCTACAGTAATCGTTATCTTATTCTTAATGATTACAGGAATTTCTTATAAAGATTACTATGTCGGTGGTTCCCTTTTAAATCAGTTGATTGGACCATCGACAGTCGCCTTGGGGATTCCTCTCTATAAAAGTTTCCATTTGATGAAGCATCATGCACGGAGTATTTTGATCGGCTCAACAGTAGCGGTTATTGTGAATACGATTTTTACAGCCTTGATCGCGAAAGCATTTGGAATGAAGTACTTTCTAGCCATTTCGCTCTTTCCAAAATCGGTTACGACTGCAATGGCAGTTGGGATTACTGAAAAAATGCAAGGAATTACGACCATCACTCTTGTGGTAGTTGTAGCAACTGGATTATTAACAAGTGTCTTGGGTCCAACGATATTGAAACTGTTAAAAATAAAAGATCCAGTAGCTATTGGTTTAGCCCTTGGAGGAACTGGACATGCAGTAGGAACAGGGACAGCGTTTAAGTATGGTCATGTGGCCGGTGCTATGGCAGGATTGGCAATAGGGATCACAGGAATTTTGTATGTATTCATTAGTCCAATTGTGGCTTCGATGATTTTATCCTAATACAATTTATTATTTTTCTGAGAGAGGCTCAAAAAGGCTCTCTTTCATTTTGTAGTGAAAGCTTAAAAATCCATCCGGAGTGAAAGAAGCTTTTCATGATTACTATCCAAAGCTTTTCCAAGCGTCTAAAAAATGGTATAATGAACTGTAAATTTCAGAAGTTGGAAGGAATGTCATTACTATGATGAATATGCAAGACTTAATTTAAGATTCTTTAGGTCTTGATATCATTAGAAATCTTGATTTTAAAGGCTTTAGAGTTCAAAAAAAATAACGATATTCAATAATATTACATTATATTGGACAGTAAATGGACAGTGACAGAGTGTTTGAAGGAGAACAAAAGAGGCTTAAATGCCTCTTTTTTATATGTTTGTGGACTAGAAGTAGATAGAATATATAGATAATATGTAACAGTTATACAAGCTATGTATTTTTTAAATGATATCACTTTGATAAATAAATAATCTAGTAGCCTCTAAAAAGACACTAATATATAGGGTGTTATTTGGTATTTTAAATTGACTAGGCTTTTATTCGAACTTGCTTGGAATTACTTATTTTCGGTTGATAGTAGCATAAATGATTTTTCTGTTAATCCAATCAATTTTTTTCTCAAATCAGATTGGTCGAATTTCCGAAGTATCCATCTTTCTTTTTCCATCGATTTTAATAGTTTCGTGACTGTTGGATTGGATAGATCTAAAAAATGCTCGATATTGGAATTCTGTCAATATTTTGGACACATTTTGTGAGGAAAATTTGAAGGCTAGCGCCCTTTGGTTGTTGGTGCACTTCTACGAGATCATAAAATGAATTTTATAATCACGTAGATTGATGTATTGAATATATTTATCAAATACAGTAGATATGTTAATTTTATCAGAAGAGATGGTTCAGACTAAATGGATACTAATCATATAATATTTACTATTTAATTATCAAAATGAATATATGACGGTATAATTAAAATTTCAGAACAAAATTAATCCTCAAATAAAAATTGAGTGTACCCAATGGTTATGGTATAATACACATAAAAATTATATCTAAAGAAAAGAGGAAACGGCATAGCATTAAATTATAAACCCTTGTGGATACAACTCGCCAAAAAGGGATTAAAGAAAACAGAAGTTATTGTTATTACACAGATTACAACTAATGTCATGGCACAGATGGGAAAAAATAAGCCAATCACATTTAAAAATTTGGCAAAAATATGTAATGCATTGGAATGTACTCCAAATGATGTATGTAGTTTTAAGGAGGGTGGAAATGAATGACTGAAATGAAAATAATGCTTGTAGAAGATGATACTAACTTAGCAGAGCTTATAAGGATGTATTTAATATCAGAGAATTGGGAAATCAGCATTTTTCATACTGGAAAAGAGGCGTTAGAGGAATTTGAAAAAAATAAATATGACTTGATATTATTGGATATTTTACTTCCTGATATAAATGGATTTGAAATATGCAAAAAGATAAGAGAAACGTCCACTATGCCAATCATTATGCTTACTGCCTTAGAAGATCCTATTCATAGAGTGCAAGGATTGAATATAGGTGCAGATGACTATATCGTAAAACCGTTTGAACCATCTGAATTGATTGCGAGAATTAATTCTCATTTTAGAAGAAATTATGTATTTACAAAAAATATTGTAAATACAATTAATTGTGATAGAGAAGTTAATAATTTAAAGATTAGCATTAAAACACATAAAGTTTACTATGGTAATATAGAGATTGAACTAACACCAAAAGAATTTGATATTTTGTGGTTGCTTATGGAAGAACCTGGTAAAGTGTATAATATGGATGATATACACTATAAAATATGGGGTGATAAGGTGCTAGAAAATGAAGTTAATCCAGTTATGGTTCATGTAAGAAGAATTAGAAGTAAGTTTGAAAAGATTGGGTTAAAATCAGTCATATTAACTGTTTGGGGAGTGGGGTATAAAATCAATGGGTAAGAAAAACCGTTTTTTTGTGGAAGGTATTATTTATCAAATACTATGGATATTTTTAAGTACAATCCTATTTTTCATTATTTACAAAATAATGGATAATTCTTTTGTTGACAGTGTAGATCCAGAATTGCCATTAGATAAATTTGCTTCCTTTTATTTTGAAATAGGTAAATATATAATACTTTTACTAGGGGCTGTTGCTATATTGATAGGGACATTTATAATACAGGAAAAAAGGTTTTATGTATATAATCAATATTTTGAGTCTGGACTGAATTATCTTAAAAGTGAAGATAAAGATTTAATACCATTTCATGAGTCATTATCAAAGGAACGAGATTTGTTTATAGAACTTCATAATTACAATAAAGAACTTGAAAAGGAGTATGAACTGGTATATAAAGAAAAAACAGATCTGCTAACGTATTTAGCTCATGATATAAAAACTCCTCTTGCGAATATGATAGGTTATATAACACTATTAAAAGACGAAAAAAATCTTTCTGAAGAACAAAAAAATAAGTTTGTTGATGTTATATATGAGAACATAAAATATTTAAATCGTTTAAGTGAAGATTTTTTTTCATATTTAAAATTCAATTTAAATGAAATTCCACTAAATTTAACGGATGTAGATATAAAAATTTTTTTTAGCCAGTGGGAAGAAGAAAAAAGTTTATCTATAAAAGATCATCTTTTAATTTTGGAGTTTTTAAATTTGGAAAACAGTAAGATTAAAACGGAACCACAACTTTTACTTAGAATAATGGAGAATCTGATTACAAATGCAGTTAATTATTCTGTGAAAGGAACAAGCATAAATATAAAGGTTGAGGAAATTAATGGAATGTTAAAAATAAGTGTTATAAACGATGTTTCTCCAAATTTAAATGTGAATTGGAATATGGTTACTTCAAAGTTTTATAGGGGAAATTTATCAAGACGAATAAGCAATAATGGATCGGGACTTGGACTTACAATTGTAAGTGACATTGTAAAACACTTGGGTGGAAATTTTGAAATTGGAGAGGAGAATAAAAGAGTTTGTGCTAAAGTAATACTTCCATATATATTAAATTAAATCGCAAAGAAAACGCAAGAATTATTTAAAGATACCGTTAAGTATAAAGCAAAGAGCTATTCTATAATATAAATAAGGATAGCTCTTTTATATTTGAATGGAATTATTAATTTGAATCATCATCTGTGATTATAAATATATAAAATGGAGGTGGAGTTTTATGAATTATAATAATTCTCATAGGTATAGGAACGGAGATTGAGTAGAGTTTTTGAAAACTTTATTCGGAAGAAAAATTTTACAAAAAGTTTAAGTATTTGAGAGAGGAGAATTTTATCATGAAAAAAGCATTGCCATTAGTATTATTAACAGGTTTTATGTAGTATCATTCGTACCAGCATTTGCAGCAGAAAAAACAAACTTACCATATGTTGAAGGTCTTGGTTATGAGGTGGAAGTATTTGAAGAAGATTATACTCTGCCAAGATTGTTCAGTTATGATAGCGGATGGAAAAGTTTTTTAGGTGGAAAATGGAGACATGGTGTAGGTAGTCGATATGTTTGGTCTAAATACGATCACAATAATAAAACACATAAAACTACAGTACAAGGCGCTGGTGGTCAATTCTCTTATTCGGGTTGGACAAGAGCTGGAAGTAGAGCAGAAGCTTCTTGGGAAAAAGCTTCAAGTGGTAATAGAGCTTGGGCTGATGTTAAATAACAATAAATAAAAATAGTTGAACGAGTTTGAGCGGTGCCACGTTGTTATTTTAGTATTGTGGCATTACTCATACTCGTTATTTTTATAAAGTTGGAGATGATGCAGAATGAAAAAAACAGTGGGTATACTGGCAATTTTACTAATTATAGTGATTGGTATAGGAAAGTTTTTCTATTCAGACGGTATGTTTTTAAATATATTCTTAAAAGAGTTTAATACTACTGTAAACATTGTAACAAAGCCAGAAATAGCTGATAAAACAATAATTGAATTGCAGAAAATCGCCAATAAAAATGATTTAAGCTTCATAAAGGAAGAATATATTCCTAAGAATAGTAGATTTGATAAACAGAAAATAAAGATTTACATTCATCTAAATGATTCTGAATGGTTCAAGAAATCTTTTAGAGATATATCTATTGCTGATAGCAAAGACAAATTGAATGATTTTGAGAATGTAAAATCAATGAGTTTACTCACGTCAAAAGATATAAGCTTAATTCCTTTTGAAAACGTCAGCAAGGAAAAAGTTAATGGGGATTATCATGTAAGAGGTACGGAAGTAAATATTAATAAGTTTATTGAAGAAATAAATCAAAATGAAAAATTAAAAACAGAGGTCGTGGTTAATCCGGATTATACTGTTTCTAGTGAATTCACACAGAAACAAGCATATCTATATATGCTTACGGTTTTTATTATATTTGTAGCTACTGTCTTTTGTCTAATTATTTATAATGGGATGCTTTCAAAGGAATTATCGATATCAATTTTACTAGGATACGACAAATTAACTTTAGCTATTTCTAAGGTTTTAAATATTCTTGCAATACCAGCAATAGTGGGACTTGTACTGACGATTGGAATTATAGAATATTTAGTTGCTCCTAGTGATATTTTAGGATTTATGATATCAATGAAAACAATACTTATTTTAGTTGCTTTTATAATAGGGGGGCTAATATCAATAGAGTTTATATTGATTTATCTCAAATTAAAAGGAATTAATGTTATTACCTTATTGAAAGGTTATAGAAGAAGTTATCATAGAAGTTCTTTTCTTATAAAAACAGGGTCGATTGTTATGGTTCTTTATTTAGCAATTGTAAGTATTTTAGGACTCGCTGATTACTCGAGTATGAAACAATACATTCCAACTTGGGAAAGCTCAAAATATTATGCAAATATGGCTTGTGCATGGTCTTGGAGTTATGAAAAAGATGATGATAAGTTCCATGAGATTGTTATTCCAAAGATGAATAATTTATGGAATAGTTTGGACGATAGTGGAGCAATATTATTTAATGCCCCAAACGTTAGAAAAGAGGGAATGAATGATGATGAGGAGTATCTAAATCAACAACCGTTTCAAGGCAATTATGCCTATGTAAATAAAAATTATTTACATATTGCTAATCTCTTAGATAAAGATACGAATAAAATAGAACAATATAAAATACATGAAAATGAGTGGATTGTTTTTGTTCCAGAAGATGTTAAAATTACTGAATTTGACAAAGAAAAAATTCATGAAGATCATATTTTTCAAAATATAAAAAAACAAGGTACAATTACAGAAACATATGTAAGGCTGAAAGATAATCAAAGTGTATTTTCTTTTGATAGTGGCAAAAGAATTGATGAAGCAAACTTGAAAAATTATGTTTTGGTAGCAGTAAATGGGAAAGAATTACTCCCAGATTATGGAATCAAACTATCATCTTTAGTAAATGGGCAGCTACATCCATATGTCAAAGAGCCTAGTAGAGGATACGAGAGTTTGAAGGACATAATTGAAGAAACAGAATCTGAGCCGTTTATACTCTATATCAGCTCAGTCTACGATGATATAGTTTCAAGAATAGACGAATATAAGATGGAGGCAAGTATATATGTTATTGGTCTTGTCTTATCTATTGTTATTTTAGCAACGTTATTAAAAATAGATAAAGAAACATATTTTTATAATCATGGACAACGAATAGATGTTTCTAGGTTGTTGGGATATGGATTTTTTGATATACATCATAAGAAAATTATTGAAAATATCGTTGGTTATATCATAAGTATTATTATTTTATTTATGGTTATTATGGTAACAGGAGTAATAAGTGATGTTGGACTGTTTATACCAAGAGATGGTTGGAGTATGTCTAAACTTTTGATTAGTTTAATAATAGGTATTTGTGGAAGCCTTATATGTTTTGGCATAGAAATTTTACAACTAAAGAAAAGTGAAAGAAGCATTGTACTTAGGTTAAAGGAGGGGTATTAAATGCAAAAAGAAAAGGAATTGCAAATAACCTTAAGAAATGTCTCTAAGAAATATGGGGAACACAGTATTTTGGAAAATATTAGTTTGGATATTTATAAAGGAGATTTTGTTTGTATCTTTGGGAAAAGTGGAGGAGGAAAAACAACACTTTTGAATATAATTGGGACATTAGAAAATTATGATAGTGGTAGTGTAACCTGTTTTTCAAATCGAGATCCTATAAAAGATCCTAAAGTAGGAGAGCTATTACGCAGAGAAAAAATTGCTTATTTATTTCAAAATTTTGCTTTGGTGGAAAAAATGACGGTTGAGGAAAATATGATGCTTGCTGCCAAATACAATCAAGAAAAAAATAAGAAAAATCTTATAGAAGCTGCCTTGAATAAAATGGGCATTTCAGACAAATTAAAATCGAAGGTTTATGAACTTTCAGGTGGAGAACAGCAAAGGGTAGCCCTTGCAAGAAATATGATAAAACCGTTTGAAATTATGTTGGCGGATGAACCGACAGGTTCTCTTGATTATGAGAATAAAAAAATTGTAATCGATACACTTATTAGATTAAATGATGAAGGTAAGACGATCGTAGTTGTAAGTCATGATAAGGACTTTGAAAAAGTAGCACATAAGAATTATATTATTGAAAAGTCAGCTATAAGGGAGGTGTTAAGATGAAAAGGAAGATTGCTTTATTAGTACCGGTTATAGCACTGTGCATTTGTGGTTTATTCTTTTACATGAACAGAAATAGTGATGATATTGATGTTGCATTTACAGTAAAAAATGAAACAAAAGAAAAAATAGATACAGTGGGTATTGCGATGGGGAAAAAATGTATTTTGAATAGAACAAATGGAGAAAAATTTTATTTTCCAAAAGATCTAGTCAAAGAAAAACAAGACAAAGCTATTGTTTTTGTAGTATCTAAAGATGGAATCATAGCAAAGTCAGGGGAAATAGATTTAAAAGAAAATAAAGAAGTAAGCATAAGGGAAATTAAAGAAGGAGAAATATCATTGGATATAGCTGCTCAAAAAACAGATATAAAAATTAGTATTCCTAGATTAGATGCTTGGAAAGTTAGTACAGATGAAAAATTTATCAAGGGTTCTTATGAAGCAAATACTGATTCGCAATATACATTATATTTATTAGGAAAAGGAGGAAAATTAGGTATTTCCAGTACAGAAATGAAAGGAATACGTGTTATTGCAAGTTGGGAAAAACCGAAAGATAAAATAGATAGTTGGCTTATATTTAATGATTAAAAACACAATATTTGTAATAAAAGTTGTAAAATAATAATTTATTGTTAGGGGAGGATTTTATACTGACCCCAAAAAGATAGACAAATAGGCTATCCAAAGGATTTAGTTCTGTATTTCACATGACTAAATCCTTTTAGTTTTACCTGGACAACAAGTGAACTATAAACGGGTATTTAGATTTATTAAAAATAACCAAATTTGTATCAATTTCATTTTTGAATTCATCAGATTTCCCGAAAGTTATTATTTGCTATTATAATAGACATTTCTTCATTTTTCCGTTATAACAGACACTGACATACTCTTGTAATATTATTTTGGTATAATTAAAATTATAGAAGGAGGCACAGATTATGAGAAAATTAATAGGTATATTACTACTTTCATTATCAATAATTACGTTAATTGCTTGCTCTAAAAACAACTACCAATCTTTAGATGGTGAGTATTATTGGATCTCAAGTGAAAGAAACGAGTTAGCGTTTACTATTAAAGGAAATAATGCTTCCATTGAGCATGGAGAAGCCGACGGCTTTACCATTAACAAACAAAAGAATACGATCGAATTAACTGGACAAAATATTGCAAGTCGAACAGAAGAATATTCATTTAAAGATGGGGTCTTTTCTGTTGATATTAGTGGAGTTAAGCACGACTACTATCTTAAAGATAGCGAAGCATATAAAAACGCTCTAAAACAATATGGATATAAATAACATTATTCACACCTATTTTACCGAATAGGTGTTTTTTTTGTGCTAAATAGATTACTTCAAAAAACTTTTAAGCTTATTCTTAACCGAATAGCTTATATTTCATGTAAATTAGCTTAATCAAAGAAATTGGATTATATTTTATTATACAATGGATTCATGAATAATTTAAAAGAAGCAAATATTAGAAAAGTCATTTGGCATATTAGACGTCACCTAAACGAACTATTAAACTCACAGGATGAAAAATATAGGAAACATGAAATGTTTCACCTAAGATCTAGTATTGAATGTTTAGAACGTGTAATGAACAACGAAAAACCCTATCCACCTATGGATAGGGAAGAAGTGTTTTAAAAGTCATTGTATCTATTATATTATAAAATTTAGTATTAACAAAAGTATGTTTTTTAAATGATAAAAATAGATACGACCATCCCAGATAGGTTTTCTATCCCTTTTAGAAATTTCTCTGTAATAGTGTAGGAGAGATTTTCCTCCTACAACCGTTTCATAAGTATTAATCTATACGCTTACATATATCTTTTGGTCTCTATCCCTTTAGGTAAAAATACCGATTTTATGGTATAATAAAGATAACGTTATACAAGGAAGTGTGCCATGACTCTTGATGTAAATAAAGAAGAATTAACAATTTTAGGGATTCCCTTTGATAACTTTTCAGATTTCGATACCGTCTGGTATGCTATTGGGTCATCAATGATTGAAAATTATGAACCTACTGTTCAAGATGTGATTGATTTAAAAACTTATGTTATCAACAAACGAAAGGAATTGAATATTGGTTAAAAATCAATACGAAGGCTATGAGTACATTGACCCCAATCACCAATATACCTATCCAAATTCTACAGTCTTAATCAACAAACAAAATATTACAAATATTGAAGAAGCCTATCGGAATGAGCATTTATTCGTTACTAAAAGGCTTGCAGACTTGCGCTTGAAAACCATTGAAGTATATTCCATTAGTGATATTTTAGCCATTCATAAATATTTATTTCAAGATGTCTATGCTTGGGCGGGGCAATTTCGCAAGGTGAATATCTCAAAAAATGGGAATCCTTTTATGTCAATACAATCTTTCAGTACTGCCCAAGTATATATAAACCGCCTTATTCATACCTATTATCAAACTGCTAATTCAAAAGATGGGATTATTAAACAATTAGCAAAAATTCTTGATAATCTTAATTATTTCCATCCCTTCCGAGAAGGTAATGGACGAACTCAACGAGAAGTTATTCGTTCCTTAGCACTGTCAAAAGGATATTCTGCACAAATACGTGTTGAGCAAGATGACGAGGTTTACAATCTTTATATGGACGGAACAGTCTATGGAGATTTAAGAAAGTTAGAAGAACTACTTGGTAAAATACTGGAAAAATTGTAAATTAGTCTACAAAAATACTTCTATATTTTTAAATATCCTAAATATCACAGAAAATTATAACTTACCAAGGTTTAAATCATAATAGATAGACAAAAAGCTTCTGAAATCTAACATTTCAGAAGCTTTTTTCTTGTCATAAAATGGCTACAACTATTATTATTCAATACATATTATATCTATTTATTAAAATAATTAATAATTAAGTAGTGGTCCGCTAAGATGAAATTCAAAATTTGTAACATCAACTAAACCAACAACTTTGTCACTTTGATATAATTCCATCAAAAATTGTGCCATCTCTTCACTTGTGTGATATTTAGCAAAATGCTCATCATAATCATATTCTTTAGAATCTGTAGCAACTTGACCGAATTCCGTTTTTGTGGCAGCTGGAGCTAAAACCTTAGCTTTTAATTGATGTTGATTTGCCTCTAGTTCCAATGCCAAGCCTTCTGTAAAAGCACTGACATAAAATTTACTTGCACAGTATGTAACTGCATTTGGAACCATCATGTATCCGCCTCTAGATGATAAGTTAATCAATTGAGCGCCTTTACAATCTTTATAATCTCTCACATATAGAGTTGATAGAATTGTTAAAGCTTCAATGTTTAGATGGATTAATGTTATTATCTTTTCTAAATCTTGAGATTCAACCTTATCATAATTTCCAAAACCAGCATTATTTATTAGCGTAGTAATGTGATATTTTTTCAAGCTTTCATAAAGAGCAAAAACATTACTGGACTTCGATAAATCAACAACTTTAATAACAACATCTAAATCCGGATAATGGTTCAAAATCTCTTGCTTCAATTTTTCTAGTCGTTCTTGACGCCGAGCAATTAAAATAAGATTCGTTCCTAATTTTGCAAATTGTCTTGCTGTCTCCGCTCCTATACCAGCACTGGCTCCAGTAATACAAGTATAATTCTTCGTTTGTTCCATACTATTTTCTCCTTTACAGATTGCTATTTGCATTTTTTATAAGAGTCGCTGCTCCCATCAAGGTTCTTGACAGCCTTATCACTAAGCCCCTTTGGAGCTCTCTATTCCTTCAAACCAATTTTTCGTCTATATGGTATTACCTCCTCTCCTAGCTTTATATCAAATTCCTTTGATACTATGTATTTTACATAGTAAAGCGCACTTTATGTCAAGAGAAAACTGAAAATTTTTTGATTTTTTAAAAATTATGCTAAAATAATAAAAAAAGGGGGGGGAATATTATGGCTCACTATTCTATTGGAGAATTTGCTAAAAAAACTGGACTTTCTATTTCCACACTTCGATACTATGAGCAAGAAAAATTGATTTACTCACACAGAGAAGAAAATAATCGTAGATACTATGATGACTCTGATATAGCGTGGGCTCAATTCATTATTAGATTAAAAAAGACGGGAATGTCTATTAAAAATATGCAAGAATACGCTGACCTAAGATATAAAGGAGACTCCACAATTCCTCAACGACTTAGACTACTATTTTTTCAACTTGATGAACTTCATAAGCAACAAACTGAAATTAACCAACATATTGATTTTCTTGAAAAGAAAATTAAAACTTATTTAGGTATTAATCCTAATTAGCACCATTATTATTTTCTTTATCTAAAAAAGGGATTGACAATTGAACTCTTTTTATATTACTTGTTAAATGGTTGTAATTGGGATTTTCTTAAGTTGAACTTGTAAAATAGAAGTGTATACATTTTTAATCTATAGTCGTAGAGATTTAGTAAAACTATAGCCAAATATAGATCTTTTTCTATAATTTACTAATGTCTGTTATAATGGACATTATTTGAAATTTCCATTATAACAGACATTAATACAGTTTTGTAACATTATTTTGGTATAGTAATATTATAAAAGGAGGCGAGAAACATGAGAAAAATTGTTAGCATATTATTGTTGTCATTATCAATAATTACGTTAATTGCTTGCTCAAAAAACAACTACCAATCTTTAGATGGTGAGTATTATTGGATCTCAAGTGAAAGAAACGAGTTAGCGTTTACTATTAAAGGAAATAATGCTTCCATTGAGCATGGAGAAGCCGACGGCTTTACCATTAACAAACAAAAGAATACGATCGAATTAACTGGACAAAATATTGCAAGTCGAACAGAAGAATATTCATTTAAAGATGGGGTCTTTTCTGTTGATATTAGTGGAGTTAAGTACGACTACTATCTTAAAGATAGCGAAGCATATAATAACGCACTAAAACAATATGGATATAAATAACATCATTCACACCTATTTTGCCGAATAGGTGTTTTTTTGTGCTAAATAGATTCCTTCAAAAAACTTTTAAGCTTATTATTAACCGAAAGTCAAATCTATTTTTTGTTCAAATTTTGGTCAAAGAAACAAAATATACCATCCTATTTTAAAAAACCGAATTGTGATGATTGCCGATAAACAAACACTTTGATTTTTCTTTTTATTTCTTTATTCTTCTTATCATGCAAGATTCAGAGAATAAAGCTAGTTGCAGCCACTGCTCCAACACTAATTAAGGCTTTAGTTTTGACTTTATTTAACATCTTAGACCTTCTTTCTAAAAAACTAGGTCAAGAATAACAAAAAAGATTTGTAAGTTTTATCACATCACAACGAAAGGTAATTCCTACATTTCTGGCGCAAAATCGTACAGTTCAGAGAAAAAATTAAAACCAGCTGTCCTTGGGGTATAATAGACTTATTGGAAAAAATAAAGTGCCATACTGTACTATGCTATACTATAGTTAAGAAAACTTTTTACGAAAAACCATGCAACTAACTCCTGAGAACTTTAAATTATTTATTAGTGTCAAAAAGGATACCTTCCCAACAAAGATATCCTGTCTAGATACAACTTATAAATCCAAACACTGTAAAGGAGGAGGCACAAAAACTTTAAGTCTAGAAAAACAGTTAATTCTGAACTTGCATTATTTATGCTATTAATCAACTCAACATCTTCTAGTTTTTTGATTTTGGTCTTGGACTAGTGATAGTCACTGAACATTAACATTCGTAGAATATACTCTTCATTCCTCAAGTCTATTTGACTTAGAAAACTTAAAATCAACAAGTGTCACTATAGCTATTGATGTCACAGAAAGTCCTATTTCAATGTCCTAAAAGAAACCAAAGTAAGACTTATCCTGGAAAAAGATATACACCATAAAGACACAATCATAATCGATTTAACGACACTTCGTGCCTGTCAATTAGTTTTTTGAGATGGTCATACACATGATTTTACTCTTTTTAAAGAAAGTATAGGTCAAGTTTGTCAGAGCAATTACTTGTTTTTGTTATTTAGATACTATGAATATTCATGAGATATCTTTTTTCCTTTAAAAAGTTCTAAAAAGCATGTATCGACTGTAGAGGATAAGAAGTTTAATAGAGATAGTTGTAATACGTATTAAAATTGAGCGTTTAAATGCTAAGTTTAAAACTTTTCAATTTGTGAAATCATCAACTATGAGTTAAAATAATTTACGAACAGAGGCTTTCCAAAAAACTTGATATCATACGTTTTATTGTGGAAATATTTATTTCATTTTCTCCTAGTATTGAATTTTCACACACTCATTAATTTTATTGATATAATCCAATAATAATGATAATATCAAATAATAATAAAAAGATTTGATAGTATTTTTTCATAATCTGTCACGCTTTCTAATGATTTTTTATGGTAAATGGAGATAAATATGATTATAGGTGAAACTTATAGAAAAATACGAGAAGGAAAAGGTATTTCTATTTCTTCATTAGCAGGTGCAGAAATTTCAAAGTCTCAAATATCTAGATTTGAATTAGGAGAGACAGAAATCTCATTTTTTAAATTATTATATCTACTTGAAAAAATAGGTGTAACACTAGAAGAGTTTTTGCTTTCATGTAATAATTATCAGCCTTCAGACTTCAATACCTTGATACGCTTAGTTCAACAGGCTGCATACAATCAAGAAATCAAATCATTACTTAATATGGTAAGCAAAGAGATGGAACTGTTTAGAGAAACCAAATCTCATTATCATAAGTTAAACGCTATTTTCATTGAAAGTATTATCTATGGAATTGATAATACTCATCAATTGAGTAATCAAGACACCTCTTATCTTACTAATTATTTATTTTCTGTTGAAAACTGGGGATATTACGAAATTCTTATTCTTGGAAATTGTTGTCGAGCAATATTACCAAATTTATTATTTAGATATGCCAAAGAGGCGCTTAAAAAAGGAAAGTTGTATAGTTCTATACCTAGAAATAAACAAGCTCTCGTTCAATTACTTCTTAATTCACTTCTTATTATGATTGAAAACAGCTTATATGAGGAAGCTTTATTTTTAAAACAAGCTACTAAGAATATATTATCTAATTCCACAGATTTTTTTGAACAAACTATTCTTTTGTATTTAGAAGGATTTTTTGAACTTAAATTTCATCGTAATCAAAAATCAATTTTAAAAATAGAAGATGCTTTAAAAATTTTTGAATTATTCAATAAAACATTATACAAAAATTATAAAGATTACTACAAAAAAAATATTATCATTTTATTACAATGTGGTAATTCCTATTTTGAATAATTGCTTTTTTTGAAAAACTTTTTAATTCATCTAAAGAAATCAATTCCAGCTCTTCAGCAATACTATCCCAACTTGGAATATCAAATAATTTTTCTCTACAAATTGTTTTTAAATATTCATTTTTATTAACTTCACAATTTATGTACAATTCATTGATTACTCTTTTTTTAGCCTTATAAAATAATAGTTCATCAGATAAATCGGATTCATTAACAAGATTGTTCTCCAGTGTTTTAATCAATTTTTTCTTATAGATTGTAGGTGTTATAGTTACTATTTTTAGTAAAGTCATATTACTATAAAATATTGGGTATGATACAATATTATATATCCATTGCTTTTGTGTCCTTAACTTATGGTCTAATAATGAATCTTTAATACCAGTTAACATCGAGTTTAAGATACTTAACATTGCCATTTCATGAGATGATGCTACCATACCAGATATATCTAGATACATAGAAATTTCAGAAAGTTCTTGTTGTTTATCTAATTCCGTTAAACCAGTTGAAAAAGCCGGAGAGTTAATTTCTACAGATGATCCACTTAAAGGTAACATATTTTCAATACTTATGATTTCACTTTGTAGAAAACTTGGACCAGCAATAGCAATCTGGAATTCTCCTGCTTGAATATTTTTTATATAAAATTTATATAAAGTTTCTAAACTAACATACTCAATATTACCTCTAGTACCAATAATATCTATTGACCAAGAACTATTTTTAAAAATTACTCGATTATCATTAATAGATTTTTTACTATTTTCATACTGATTTAATTCAATTAAGACTATTTTCTTTTCCCTCAATAGTTCATCTTCAGTAATAGAAAGATTGAAAATCCTACTTATCAGTATTTTAAAAATTTTATTGAAATCTTCAGCTAGACAGTAACCACTTAAATTAATATAATCTCTAGATGTCTCTCCTTTAATAGCTGCACCATTCATATCAAACAATTCATTTAGTGATTGTTCATTCCCTGCTCGTATTAGTAAATGTTCAATAAGATGTGAAAATCCTAATTCATTTACTTGCTCAATACTAGTACCTGCAACAAACATCAATGAAAAATATGCAAATTTACTTGCTTGATTTTTTTTAAATATAATTTTCTTATTCATCAATTTTTAGAATCTCCCAGAGTTTACTTTTGTTGAAATCATGACCACATGTAGGACAATGAGATTGCTTAGAGAAGTGCTTGAATTCATCTTCCCTAAAACTATAAAAATCAAATCTAAATAAAGTATTCCAAACATTACTATTTTTCTCTGTTACACAATCTAACCATTTCTTCACAACCCATGATGACAATAATAGAATATTAGTTAAAATATTTGCAGTTATTAATTTTCCATCATAGTTTGAAAATTTTTTAACTAAATTTTGAAAGTTATCACTATCTTGTTCATAAAGTAAACAATCAACACAGCCTATATTTTGAATATTAGGATTACAAAATAAGAGTTTACCTGCGCTACGTTGGCTAAAACAGTATATACTAGGGATATTAAATAAATAGCATGCTCTATTTACTAATCTTTGTGCTATATAAGGAGGTTCATCCATACAACAAAATACCCAGTCACTTTCAGAAATTTCTTTTTTTACAGCATCAACAGTGCTCATTTTTAATTTTCTTTTTGTGACTACACACTGATAATTACGTTTTAGAATACAATCTTTTACACAGTCAACTTTATATTTACCAATATCGTTAAAGGTAAACATAGATTGCCTATTTATATTATTTTCTTTAACAATATCATCATCGACTAAATGAAGTCGCCCTACCCCTAATTGGGCTAATTGTAATGCGATATGAGAACCACCGGCTCCACATCCTAGTATGGTAACTTTTAAATTACTCAATTTTTCAAGTAATTTAATCCCACCAATACCTTCACTAGAATAATAAGTTTCCAGTGATTCATTAATTAAATAGTGATCAATTTGATTTACAGGTCTATCTAATATTTCTAATAAATTACGATCAGAAAATTTAGATATATATTTTTCTATAATATTTTCGGATATATCATATTTTTTTCTTAATAAATCTTTAATTTCTTCAAAGCTATTAATTCCATTGCAACAAGAAATTAAATCTGACCAAAAATCTGAGTATCCTGTAATTTCTAATACATCAACATCGTCAGCTCCAATTCTTAATCTGTCGTTCTTCCATTGGTAAACGATTCTATCCTGGTTCCATTTTGGGAAATAATTATCCATTTTATATCCTCAACTATTTGATAAAAGCATGCAAGATGGACATGCATGCTTTTGTTATACACGAGAAGTCAATTAATATTATTGACTTCTTTTTTATTAATACAAACTAATTTAAACTCTCTTTTTAAAAGTTTAAATTAACTAAATCTAAAATTATCTTAGATAAAGTACCAATTAGTTGTATTATCTTCACGAATTTCTTCAAATTCTAACTCCAAAATGTTGAAATCTTCCATAATCATGATCATCACCTCCTTTCTATTATAAAACAATAATCTGATCAAACTCTTTCAATATTTCTGGATTTTGATCATGAGTAATGACAATAACAATTGCATCTTTAATGGATAGAATG